>CAZIPQ010000025.1:0-21205 GCA_964541165.1 uncultured Muribaculum sp. | reverse complement strand
TGATCCGAGGCATCTGTCACTTGTTGTTTTGGAGGTAGCGGGCGAGGCCGTAGACGTAGCGGCGGAAGCCGGGGCGATAGCCAAGCAGGCGGTCAAACCAGCCGATGTGGCGACTGATAAGCTTCACGACGAATCCGATGTAAACCATTGCAAACAGTGTGCCTATGCCCACTACATTCCACATCCAGTGACCGAAGTAGGCAAACATGGCGATTACAGCCAGTGCTACCAGCGATATGTCGACATAGATTTTCATGTCGGCAAAAGCTTTTCCGGTGACTTTGCTCAGGGCTACCGGCAGTCCTTCACCGGGCATGGTGATTGATGCGCACCTTACTTCCATGGCTACGCCGAGCGCCATCATGGTGCAGCCGCCGAGCATCACGATGAGCTGCAGAGGCAGATAGCTGCAGGCTATCGATGCCGTAAGATACATGGAGAGGTCGATAAACACGCCGAACACGACGCCGATGACAAGCTGCAACAACTGAATGGGCTGGAATGCTTTGCGCAACACGATAATCTGACCGATCACGAGAAGCACGTTGAGGATGTTGGTGTACATGCCAAGCGACCAGGCCGGGGCCTTTCCTGCCGCTCCTGCAAGCGTCACGGCATAGGGAGCCGAGGAAATCACGCTGCTGCCGAGATTGGACCGTACACATAGTGCGACACCGAAAGCGAGGAAAAACAAGGAAATCAGTAGAAGGATATGCTGCCAAACGAAGGCTATTATTCTATCTTTATCAGGTGTCATAGTTCGCAAATTTCGTAAATCAATTACAAAGTTACGATAAATTTGTAAACATGGCAAGCCGGGCACACCTTGCGGCATGTCCGGCTGACAGTTACCGGAGTCCTGTTGGCTCCGGCTCCCCTGACTTATCATCAGTCAGGTTATTCATTTATTTTAAAGAGGCTGACGCTGTCTGCGCTATCTGCTCAGGCGTCAGGCCGCATCTCTTCTGCAGCTCCGAGTAGTCGTAGCGGTTGAGAAACTCCTTGGGCAGACCGAGATTGATGACCTTCACAGGAGCCTCACCGAGATATGAAGCTACTTTCTGACCATATCCGCCGTCGATAATTCCGTCCTCAGCGGTGATGACGGTCTTATAGCCTTTCAGTGAGTCAAGTGTCGCCGTGTCAAGCGATGAAAGATTGCGCGGATTGATCAGCGTGACGTTCACACCCTCTTTTGCCAGGATATCGGCGGCCTGCGACATAATTCCAAACATCATGCCGGCTCCGATAAGCGCCACGTCCTTACCCTGACGTACAATGTCGTAGCGCGGCGTTGCGTAATCGTCGATGAGCTTGATTTCGGGATTAGATACGGCCATGACTCCCGGAGTGCGTATGACCACAGGCAGCTTCTCCTGGCCGATCGACCAGTCAAGCATGGCCTCGAACTCCTCCTTGCATGTCGGGGCGAGATATAACAGGCCGGGGATGTTGGAGAGAAGAGCGATGTCGAAGAAACCAAGGTGAGTCTCATCGTTCATGCCGAACATCGAGCCGTAAAAGACCACGAAAGTCACCGGCTGCTTGTTGAGGGCTATGTCCTGGCTGAACTGGTCATAGGCCCTCTGAAGGAAACTGCTTACGAAGCCTACGACAGGTCGCATACCGCCTTTTGCAAGTCCGCTGGCTACATCGACGCCCGCCTGCTCGGCGATACCGACATCTATAAACTGGCGTCCGGCCTCCTTACGAGCGGCTTTGTCAAAACCGAGCACTCCCGGAGTGCCGGCGGTTATCGTAACTACTTTGCCGTTATCCTTCATGTGGCGCATCATGCTCCTGGCAAAGAGGTCGCTGTAGTCCTCGGGGGCTGTCTGCGGATCGGCCTCATGAAGCGGCGCACCGGTCTTTAGGTCAAATGGCCCCGAGAAGTGAAATTCCTCCTTGTTGGCCTCGGCCACCGGCAGTCCCATACCCTTCATGGTGTTGATGTGCACTACAACGGGATGGTCGATATCCTTGACCGCACGGAACATCTCGATCAGGCTTTTCAGATCGTTTCCATAATTTACATAGCGATAACCGTAGCCCATGGCGCGGAACAGATTAGGCTCAGCTGTTCCGTTGGTATTTCTGAGCAGACGCAGGTCAGCGTATATACCGCCGTGATTTTCAGCGATACTCATCTGGTTGTCATTGACAACTACGATGAAGTTGGTGCCGAGTGTGGCGCCGTAATCGAGTCCCTCGAAGGCCACGCCACCGCTCAAGGAGCCGTCACCGATGACGGCAACTACATTTTCCTTTCCACCCTTGAGGTCACGTGCCTTTGCAAGGCCTGCGGCCAGTGCTACCGCCGAGGATGTGTGACCGAGTGAGTAAAGGTCATATTTGCTTTCGGCCGGATTGGTATATCCGGTCACATCATCATAGTGTGCCGGATCCGTGAATGCCTCCATACGGCCGGTAAGCATCTTGTGGGGATAGGTCTGGTGAGATACATCAAATACTATCTTGTCATCAGGAGTGTCAAATACGTAATGTAGAGCGATCACAGCCTCGACCATACCGAGGTTCGGGCCAATGTGTCCGCCGTGAGCCGAGAGCTTGTCGAGCAATGTGCTTCGCATTTCGGCAGCGAGCTGTGTAAGCTCGTCGATATTCATTTTACGTATATCCGCAGGTGTCTTGATCGATGATAAATCTATATCTTTCATAATAATTATTTTTTAGTCCGTATATAAAACGCCGGAATGTCAGTGAGGGTTGTGCCGCCGTTGAGGGAATTTCTAACCAAAAACTCCGGAATCCGTACCAATTTTGGGGATTCCCCGACAATCAGCGGCCAGCGAACCAACATCAGCTGCCCAACGGACCGAAATTGCTGAGAGGATTACCGGGCTTGGCCGATTCCATCAATTTCTCGGAGAAGCTGAAGGAGGCGGCATTTGTATCGGTAACTACCGAGAGCAATGCAGGCCCATCAGCGGCGAGCCAGCGCTTCATGGCCGCTTCCAGTTTTGAAGGATCATCGACCGTCTCTGCCTGAAAACCTATCACCTCCGCCATCTTGCCGAAGTCAGGGTTATTCAGATCGGTTTCATTCGGAGCCAGACCGGCCATCTCCATTTCCCACTTGACAAATGCAAGACTCCTGTTGTCGGCCACGAGAAGTTTTACAGGCAGCTTGTATTGGATAATTGTCAGCAACTCGCCCATCAGCATGGAGAAGCCGCCGTCGCCGCACACGGCGATTACCTGACGGTCGGGACACGCAAACTTGGCTCCGATAGCCATAGGCATGGCATTTGCCATTGAGCCGTGGGAGAATGATCCGATCATACGCCGGTCTTTTTTCGCAGTAAGGTAATGTGAGGTCCACACGTTGTTCATACCGGTATCCACTGTGAACACCGCATCGTCATCAGCCAGCCCGTCAAGCAGACTCAGCATATATTCCGGCCTGATTGCGCCTTTGACTCCTGGATTTTTAACCGGCTCGGCAAATTTTTCTTTGATCGAGGCGTAATCCGAGAGGGTTTTATCCAGGAAAGAAGTATCACTCTTGACATTTACCTTAGGCAGCAGGGCCGACAGGAAGAGACCGGCATCGGCTCTTACGCCGACATCCACTTTTGTCTTGCGTCCGAGGCGCTCGGCCCTTACATCCACCTGTATAATCTTTTTGTCGGTAGGGAAGAAACCGGGATATGGGAAATTCATTCCGATGAGCACCAGCACATCGGCTGAAGCAATGGCCTGTTCTGCCGACCACATGCCGAGATAACCCATGTGTCCGACATAATTCTTGCACTTTCCCATGAGTTCAAGCTGACTTTTATACGTAGTGCCGACGGGAGCATTGACCTTTTCGGAAAGCTCATTTACCAGTTCGGCGCAGTTCTTCGCTCCTGATCCGGCAAATATCGCCACGCTGCCCGCCTCATTAATCAGCTTGGCGGCCGCATCAATCTCGGCATCCGACGGCTCAGGAAGTCGGTCAGTATAAATAGGCTTAGTCGATGCGTAGGATTCAACCGCAGGCTGTCCGATCACATCGGCCGGCAAGCCCATAATGCCGACTCCACCCCGGCCTATCGCCTCCTGCATGGCGGCCTGCAGCATGTGAGGCACCTGAGTAGGGGTGGTCGCCATCTCGTTATAGACATTACAGTTGGAGAACAGTAGCGTGGGGTTGGTCTCCTGAAAATAATCCGTGCCAAAGACCGACGATGCGCAAGTAGAGGCTATCGCCAGCACCGGGGCGTTGCTTCGCTGCGCGTCATAGAGGCCGTTGATGAGGTGTACATGTCCCGGACCGCTGCTGCCGGCACAGGCCGCCAGTCGTCCTGTCAGCTGAGCCTCGGCACTTGCGGCAAACGCACCTGACTCCTCATGGCGCATGTGTACAAACTTGACGCGCCCGTCCCTGACGAGTGCGTCGGTAAGATCATTCAGGCTGTCGCCTGTAATGGCATAGATATGTTTCACTCCGGCATCGGCTATCATTTCAGCCACCTGGTCGGCTACTTTTTTCGGTTGTGTGGTCTTCATAAGTCAATTCAATTTATAAGGGGAAACATGAATATACCATGTTTTGTTCGTCAAAACCTAAAACACATTCAGTGGGTCCAACTATACCCTGCCCATTTCCCATGACTATGGAAAACACTATTATTTAACACTTTGAAACAAAATTACCAATCATTTGACTTAATATTACCCGGTCAAAGGAGCGATGGAGCCCTAACTTTGCAACAGTGCCTAAGCCACGAAAAACTTATCTGAGAGAAACGAAAACAATCTTTAATAATCCAATCTTTTATCAGAAAAGCGATGAAAGTCCAGAACCAATCAAATCAATTATTTGACTCGGCCTCCTGTGGCCTGAAGCGGTCATTGACCATCTGCGCTATGACTGTAGGCTTGCTGTGCATGAGTCAAAGCCTATTCGCTAAGGATGCGGCGGCACCAAGCAGCCAGTCCCCCGTACAACAAGTAGCTAAAGCTACCACAGTAACCGGAACCGTGATAGATGAAAGTGGCGAGCCACTTATCGGAGTAAGTGTTATTGCCAAGGGTAATGCCGGCACAGGTACATCCACCGATATCGACGGTAAATTTTCCATCAAGGTTCCTGTCGGCACTCCTCTTGTCTTTTCCTACATAGGATGTGATCCTGTGACGGTCAAAGCTTCCAATGACATGAATGTCACTATGAAATCCGGCTCTATCAATCTGGATGAAGTGGTAGCCATCGGTTATGGAACTGTGAAAAAACGCGACTTGACTGGTGCCGTATCATCGGTAAAGAGTGATATTGTCAAACTCACGCCTACCTCCAACCCTATGGAGGCATTGCAGGGCCGCATAGCAGGTCTTGACATCACGCGTTCGTCAGGTCAGGCAGGTGAAGGAGTTGAAATGCAGTTGCGCGGTAACCGCTCGTTCAGCGCATCAGGTGAGCCGCTGTTCATAATCGACGGCATGCCCGGTGATTATTCGACTCTTAACCCCAACGACATCGAGAGCATCGAGGTGCTTAAGGACGCATCATCCACAGCCATCTACGGTTCAGCCGGTTCCAACGGTGTTGTGATCATTACGACCAAGAAGGGAGGAAAAGGCAAGGTATCAGTCAATTTTGACGCCTATTACGGCTACAACGGTTGGGCAAAGCTCCCGAAGATGAATTCCGCTCAGGAATGGGTCTATACCCGACTTCTCGCACAGCAGGAAGGCGGCTCTATAATCGACGATATTGAGGGTGCGGCTGCCGAGGAGGCCCTGAGCCGTGGCGAGACCATTGACTGGGCTGACGCCATACTCCGCGACGGACATACACAGAACTATTCACTCTCCGTAAGCGGCGGTACCGAAAATACCCAGATTTACTTCTCATTGAACTATTCTGACGAAAAAGGCCAGTATGTCAACGACGAATACAAGCTTTTCTCATCAACTCTCCGTGCAAGCCAGAAAATCACCAACTGGCTGACCGCCGGCATGCACATGCAGGCATCGCGCGTCAATCGTGAGAAGGCTTATTCCAAGCTGGACAATGCCTTGCGTGCAAATCCGTTCGGTAGTCTTTACGAAGAGGACGGTTCACTGAAGGTATATCCCATTGACGGTGACGGACAGCTCAACCTGCTCCTCAACAACGACAAGAACGTTTACCGCGACCATCCGACAAGCACTAAGGTCTACGTGCAGCCCTATATCCGCATCACTCCTCTCAAGGGTCTCTCTTTTGAGTCACGCCTGAGTGCGAATTTCAACAACAGCAAGAATCAGAACTTTGTCGGCTACGGTTCATTCCAGTTCTACAATGAGGCTGGCAACGCGGCGGTAGGCAACGAGAACGACCCGCAGTATGCTCCTTATGTAAATGCAAAAATCAAGCACAACGAGTCGTACAAGTACACCTGGGAAAATATCCTGACCTACAACTTCACTCTCAACAACGAGCATGACTTCACATTGACAGCCGTATCATCATGGTCTGACGGCGAGAGCGAAAGCTCGGAGTCCTACAATCAGGGTTTCACGACCAATACCTACTATTGGACTAACCTCGCGGCCCCCGGCAATACCAACTCTACCGTAAGCTCAGGCTATACAATGGACAAGACCCTCGGCTTTGTAGGACGTATCAACTATTCTTACCTCGGACGCTATCTTTTTGCCGCCTCCGTACGCCATGACGGTAACTCCAAGCTGGCAAAAGGCCGCAAATGGGATACCTTCCCTGCCGTTTCAGCCGGCTGGCGCATTTCTGACGAGCCTTTCATGGCATTCTCCAATGACTGGCTGAACAACCTGAAATTACGTGTCGGCTATGGCGAGACCGGTGCTGCCGGTATCAACGCTTACAGCTCATGGTCAATACTTCAGCAGGGTACTATCGGACTCGGCAAGGAGGAGATCACTTCCTACTATTATCCGGAGAAACTTTCCAACTCACATCTTTCATGGGAGCGCTCCAAGACATGGAACTTCGGTCTTGACCTGAGCCTGTTCAACAACCGCATCGATCTGTCAGCCGAATATTATATCACCAATACCGACGATGTAATCTGGACTCAGACACTTCCTGTGATTAACGGCGGTTTCAGCGCGACTGCACCGTTCAAGATGGATGCCAATATCGCCAAGACCCGCAACACCGGTGTCGAGATGACGCTTACCACACGCAACATCGTGACCCGTGATTTCAACTGGGAGAGCACGATCACATTTGCCACCAACAAGGAGAAAGTAACCTCTCTCGGCGAAGGTGCCTCGGAGTATATCACTTTCGGTGACTACACCCTGCATGTCGGAGATCCCGTGAAGTCTTACTATGACTATAAGTTTGCCGGTGTATGGCAACTTGGCGAGGAGGCTGACGCCGCAGTGTTCGGCAAGCGTCCCGGCGACCTGAAGGTCTATGTGCCCAACATGAGGAAGGTGAGCGACGGTGTATGGGAAAAGAGCTATCCCAAGGAACTTGACGAGGAGGGCAATCCTACCGTCCGCCTGTGGGACGCAGAGAATCCCTATACTCCCGGCGACAACGACCGCGTCATCCTCGGACACAATTCACCCGACTGGTCACTTGGTTTCCAGAACCGTTTCTCTTACAAGTGGTTTGACCTCAGTGTCTACATGTATTGGCGTCAGGGTCAGATGATCAAGTATGATCCCATGTTGTGGTACAGTTCAGGCGGTGGTGCTTTCCCGAGCAATTTCGACTACTGGACTTCTACCAATCCGAGCAACGACTTCCCCGCGCTCGACTCGACACGCAACTGGAAAGAGGATACATATCACAGCGCAAAGAAATGGCAGGACGGTTCGTTCTTCAAGGTTAAGAACATCACCCTCGGCTATACGCTTCCGCGCGGCGCATGCAACCGTATCGGCATCAAGAATCTCCGTGTCTACGGTACCATTACCAATCCCTGGGTCAAGGCCAAGAACCACATCCTTGAAAACTATGACCCTGAGATGAACGGCAAGCTTGATTTCCCGCTTACCAAGCAGCTCGTGTTCGGTATCAATCTCTCAATCTAAGATTTAATGACAATTAATCAAAATCCAATCAGAAATTACATAATGAAAAAGATAGGTATATATACATGGTTATCTATGTTGGCCGGCCTGACCATGTTCACGTCATGTGATCTGGATGAGGTGAACCCGGCGGCGGGTGATGCGACCCTTGATAACTTCGCCTCGTGGTATGGACTTCAGACCACCTGCTATTCTCCTCTCAACGACCAGATTTACACCGCCTCTGACTGGCTTTTCGCTTCGGAGGGCGGTACTGACCTCTGGGTCCCCAAGAGCAACGGTACAAGCTACACGCAGCTATTTAACTATGACGGACTCATCGGCAGCTATAATACCGTCCAGAAGCTGTGGAAGCAGTGTTACACCACCATAACCACATGCAATACGATCATTAACGAGGCAGGCAACCTCAAGGACGGTGATCCGAAGGACATAGCCATCCTCGTGGCTGAGGCAAAGACCTTGCGTGCGCTCTACTACTCCATCCTTGTTGCGCAGTATGGTCCCGTTACCCTGAATCTCGAGAGTAGCGCGAGCCTCACCGGCAATGTTGAGCTTTATCCCAAGCGCACGAGTGAAAAGGTGATCTATGACGCCATCATAAAGGATCTGGTCGAGGCAGCCGAGGATCTGCCCGTAGAACCTTATAATGGCAACAATGCGCGCTTTACCATCAAGGCTGCCAAGGGTCTGCTTGCCCGTGTCTATGCCCAGCGCGCCGGTCTCGGCGACAGCAAGTATGGCGATGGTCCGGAATACTGGCGAAAGGCCAAGGATGCAGCTGAGGATCTGATAAACAATGCCGGTAAGTACGGTGCATATCTCTATCCGGATATTGCCGATATGTGGGCCGATGCCAATAACCGCGGCAACAAGGAGGCTCTCATGATTGCCGCCGCTCCCGATCTGTACACCTCGATCGGTAAGTCGATGAGCATGAACAATAAACTCGCTGCCTACACCGCCGGTGGTCACTACAGTGATTTCTTCAACAGCAACCACAACCCGGGCGATAAGAACAGCTATTTCTACGGACGTCTCAATTCACAGAACTGGCAGCCTTCGGAGTATCTTCTGTATTGCTTCAATCCTGAATGGGACCGTCGCTGGGAGTACACATGGCAATATGCATTCTGCGAGTGGACCTTTGAGGA
This sequence comes from uncultured Muribaculum sp., assembly GCA_964541165.1. GTDB lineage: Bacteria > Bacteroidota > Bacteroidia > Bacteroidales > Muribaculaceae > Muribaculum. The sequence continues at coordinate 12,032 of CAZIPQ010000025.1, read as the reverse complement.
ATGGGGCGTGAAACGCAAAAATTCACAAAAGGAACTCACTGAGGCACTGTGTACTAAGTTTGCCATCGACCCGCAGAATGTCGGCAGGGTGATCCAGCCTTATGCTGACTGCGACTGGACTCAGACCTCTACCGTAGGTTACAACCAGTGGCCCGCACGCATCTGGCCGAGAGGCGAATATTCAGATGATGCCACCAAGACCCTTCAGGTGGCTGCCTCTACCGCCGATTTCGGCAAACCGGGCTATGCCAACACTACAAAGGTTTACGCAATACCTTATCCCATCGATCCGGAGGATGACCGCTTTAACACGGTGTTTGTACACCATCCGCTTCCTGAAGCAGAGAAGGCCAAGTGTATCTATCCTGTGATCGTGATGAGCGATCTGTATGCCGACACTTATGTCTACGGATCGACCGCCAACGGCAGTGCCGCCGGTAACCCGCCGAACATCGGTAACGGCAAGACAAGCTCATCGGCCGCTCCTGCGCTCATCAAATTCAACTGGAACTATGACGGCTGCTTCACCACCATTTCCAACGGACAGGTAAAATGCGGCGACATGTATATCATGCGTATGGCTGAGGTATATCTCCTTGCTGCCGAGGCATGCCAGAAGTTGGGCGACGGAAGCGCGGCTGCCGGTTACATCAATACGCTCAGGCAGCGTGCGGTCCGTGAAGGTGCAACTGGCTGGATGCTGACCACCGCCACCGAGGATGATGTGCTTGATGAGTATGCACGTGAGCTTTGCGGCGAATTTACCCGCTGGGCGCTTCTCAAACGTCACAATAATCTGGGTGAACGTCTTGCGAAGTACAATAAGCGCGCAGCACGTCTCTTCAAAGATTTCCACTACAACCGCCCGATCTCGCAGGAATTCCTTGACGTCATTCTCAATGCCGAGGAATATGGCGACAACGGATATGGCGCCACCGGTTCAAGCGGACTTAACGGTATAGACTAACATCTATTCATTCATGGTGCAATAGGCTACAATAGGTGTTTCGGAAGTTGATGTGAGATACATCGACTTCCGAACTTTTTACTATATTTACGGTCAGATTTCGTGACCGTATCTTTTGCAGTCAATTCTTAACATTACGTATTATGAGATTTCTTATTTCCCTATTTGCAGTTCTTGTATTTTGCCTGTCGGCCTACGCCCGGGTTCCGTTCAATGGAGTGCTGCTCACACTGCAGGGTGAGCCCATCAAGAATGCCCGCGTGTTTGTGAAGTCACCCCGCGATTATGCTCTCACTAATAAAAAGGGGGAGTTCGGACTGACTGATGTCGCTCCAACCGACACCCTGAGCGTGCTTGTCAAGAAGCAGCTTTACAGGATCCCCGTTGACGGTCGACGGAGCATGCGTATCCGCCTCGCCGACGAGAAGAATATCCAGGCCGAGGAGGATCAGCAGTTGGTTGACATAGGTTTCTCGTATGTTCCACGCCGCGAGCGTACCACTCCGGGCAATTATATCAGCGGAGATGACCTGCGGCGCAGCGGACGCACCGATGTGCTGTCAGCCCTCCAGGGACGTGTTCCGGGACTGAATATCTCTACCAACGGTAACTTGGGAGGAGAAGAAGAGGTCAGCATGAGAGGCACGAGGACCATAAAAGGCAATTCAACCCCGTTGTTTTTTATTGACACCATGAGGGTCCCATCATTTGAGGGCTTGAGCCTTAATGATGTCGATTATGTGGAGGTCATGAAGGATGCTTCGGCTTACGGGTCGGAGGGCGCTAACGGAGCCATCATAGTGCATACTTACATTGCCAAGTAAGGCTAATTAGGCTAATTGGCCTAATAGAGCTAATGAGTTTAATAGGGCTAATAGGGCCAATCAGCCCTATCGACCCTTTTTGAGGCGGGGCGATTTTTCATTATAAGTAGCGTGCGGTATCAATTTTTTTTGTAATTTCGCATATACCCGGGATTAAGTTTATCTAATCCTGCCTTTGTAGCTATTAAAAATACTTGATACCATAATGAAAATTCGCCTATATGTGTTGTGCCTTATCTCGGTATTTTTCTGTCTGCACCTTTCAGGAAAAACCCAGGTGTGCTATATCCAGCACTTTGATGAAATCAGCGGGCTTTCGACAAGGTATGTCACGCAGATTGTGCAGGACAATGACGGGTATATATGGGTAGCGACATGGAATGGCCTGAATCGTTTCGACGGCAACGAGTTTGTGCGTATCAAACCGGTCATCGGCGATGATGCCCGCGTGTTGCCCGACAAGATACGCAACATAAAATTGAGGAATGATGGCAATCTGTGGTGCCGTATCGGCGACCGTATCCTCATATTTGATACCCACACTTACCGGTTTACCGATATTTCAACACAACTTGATGAGCGTTTTGGAAAACGTCTGGGAGTACTCCAGATGCTGCGGACGCCGCCCGGAGAGATTGTGCTCAGATGTCGTGATGAACTTTATGTGACGATGCCTGACGATGATCCGGTTAATTCGGCCACGCTGAGCGATACACTTCCGAAAAGAGAATACATCGAAGAAAAGCATACGGAGATTGCGGATGTGGCCCCATTTCACGAGAAAGACCTGCTGTATTCCCATCAAGACACGACCGGTGGGATATGGCTTGTCACCAGGGATGGAAAAATCTATAGTTCCGACTCCCGGGACACCCAGATGGCGCTTATAGGACAAATCGGTACCAAGGAATACAAGCCGCATTTCAATATAGTGGATCGTGCCGGCAACCTCTGGTTCAACAGCAAAGGTGGTGCCTTCTGTGTCGGCATGGAGAGCCTGCCCTACAAATCGATAAAGCAGGGGAAGCCGTCGAAAATCAGGTCTTCGTTTCATGATCCGGAATCCGGGTTTTGGATAGGGGAGGTGACTTCAGATGCGGTGGCTGTGTATGACAGTACTTTTGAAAAAGCCAGATACCTGTCACCCGACGGCAAGCTGAATGACTCATTCAGGGAGTTTGGCGCAAAAATATATGCCATCAACAAGGACAGCCACGGCAATATCTGGCTGGGGGCTAAGCCTCAGGGCCTCTACCGGTTGACACCTTCGGGAAATTCGGAATTTTCGGTCAGTCATATTTATACCGAAGATCGTACAGATAGCGGCGACATTTATGATATAGAGGTTGACAAGGATGGACGCTTGTGGATCTCTACTTTCGGAGCCGGTATCCTCGTCATTCCTGATCCGCAGGCTCCGCAGCCCACCTGTCATTTCCTGGCTGACTCGCCCCGATATCCATTCGGCGCCATGTCGGTGAGGGATGTGGAGATTTTGGGTGACTCGCTGCTTGTGGCTGCCACGACAGGAGGACTTTTGGTGTCAGACCTCTCACATGCTGACTCACTTGATGACCTGGAATTCACCCTGCATGTCAGCTCGGCCGACGATGTCAGTGCGTTAGGCAGTGTCTCTACAATGGCTCTGACGCCGGATTTCATGGGGCATTTCTGGGTTGCCACTGAAAGTGACGGGATCAACATGCTCACTTCGACTCTCTCTGCGGGAAATGCTGATCTCGATTTCGAGCGTTTTAACGAGTCGGTCGGCATGCCTTCGGATGTCACCTATTCTCTAATTCCTGACTCTGTCAATTCCAAGGTCTGGTCGATAGGCAATTGCTACCTGAGTTCGCTTGATCCTGCTACCGGCAGCATACGGAGTTTTACTCCGAGATTTATGGACGAATTATTCAGGTATAGTGAAGGAAAACCGCTCAGGGTTAAAGATAACACATGGCTCGTCGGCCATGAGGAGGGTGGTATACTGATAGATCTGAATCAACTGGATAAATTCGCTGATACGGTACCGTTGCTGTTTACTTCGCTCTCTATCCGTAACCAGCCTAACGTATTGATACCGGGCGGCATGACGGAATATGAACTTGAACCGCATGAGCGTGACATAACCCTGCATTTTGCAGCTTTGGATTTCACTGCCAGTGGAGATCACCGCTATGCTTTCAGGATAAACAAAGGGGAATGGACTGATATAGGTGAAAACCGCTCCGTGTCTTTTTTTGACCTTTCGCCCGGGAAACTGGAACTCGAGGTAAAAACGACCGACCGCACCGGAAACTGGCTTCAGGACACGGCGAAACTGACACTGATCGTCAAGCCTGAATTCCGTGAAACTATCTGGGCAAAGTTGCTGTTCGGGTTGCTCATCTTGTTGATTATCGGATCTATAGTCCGGGTCTATCTTTATGTAAAACGTCTTAAAAGACGCCAAAGAGAAATTCAGGCAGCCTATCTAAAACTGCTCGAAACTCCTATTCAATCTGCTTCGGAAAATGAACCTGTCACGGATACCGTGCCGGATGACAATGGAGGCACAGAAACCGGTGAAAGCAATAAATCGCTGGACGACAATATGTTGAGGGGGGGGTAGTTGAACAACTCTCTACCGGTGACGCGGCTACCCAGACTGAAATCGCAAAGGTCAAACTGTCGGCTGAAGACGAGAGGTTTATGAACCGGGTTGTTGAGTTCATCAATCTACACATGTCGGATTCTACTGTCGGAGTGGGTGAGATGTCGGATTTTATCGGAGTCAGCCGTAGCGGACTGGTACGTAAGATGAAGACTTTGGTCGGCCTGCCACCTTCGGAATTTATCAAGAAAAGTCGTTTAGGACGTGCGGCCACTCTGTTGTCCACAACCAACATGTCGATAATAGAAATAGCCGAAGACTGCGGCTTTTCCGACCAGAATTATTTCGGAAAAAGCTTCAAGAGCGAATACGGGAAACCACCCAGTGTATATCGCAAAGAAAATACCCAGATATAACATCATAGGTTCAACTCCGGAGGAGTTGTATCAGGTAGGTCGCGGCCCCAACCCCCAGCACAGCTGAGGGTTAACGACGGTCATCGTCGCTCCGCGACTCCCCGGTCGCCAGGTGTATAGGTCATTGCCCGAAAGTCTTTTTATGTGTATGCAGTGAGGTCCTCCGGAGGAGGATGATCGTTGTTAACCACCGGTTGCAACCGGTGGTGAGGTGACGCCACTCTATCCATCAACTCCGGTCGGAGTTGAACGACACGGCCCTCCTTGTATGTGGCAGATGCGATTGATGAGGTCGCCGATTCTCGTGGTTACGATTGATTCGAGAATCAGCGACCTACGGGCGCTGACACATGTGCGGCCTTTGATCGGGGATGCCGCTACGCTCGGCATCCCCGGCTACGAAAAAATCGGCGCCCTTTTCGGGCGCCCATGGCACGATATACCATGCATTACTGTGAGAGTGGGCTAACGCTCTGCCGCCCTTTTCGGGTGCCCATGGCACGATATACCATGCATTTACTGTAAGAGTGGGCTAACGCTCTGCCGCCCTTTTCGGGCGCCCATGGCACGATAGGCCATGCATTTACTGTAAGAGTGGGCGAACGCTATGCCACCCGGAGCACTTAGTGGCTATCGGCATACCAGTGCGTAGGCCGCCAAGGACTGCAAGTCATGCGACGGCTGGAATTACCGTCCGGTAGCCTGGAGATAGGCGAGTTTCTTGATCTGGAACTGTCCGTAGGCGTCTACAAACTTGTCCTGTGATTGCTGATACAGTGTCTGGGCGTTCAGCAGATCGGTGATTGTAGTCGTACCGGCGTTGTAGAAATTCTGGTTGAGTCGCAGATTTTCAGCTGACTGGGTGATTGATTCCTTTGCGATCTCCATCTGGGTGTAGGAGGTCGTCAGATCGTTCCATGCGTTTGTCATGGCTATTATGAGAAGCTGCGAATCATCCTCCAGCTGCGTGCGGGCGATCTGGGTCTCGAGTTTCTTCTTCTTCATATTGTGAGAGCCGCCCCACCAGTCGGTCAATGGTATGCTCACCGTGACATAGACATTGGCAAATGTGTGTCCCTGATCCAGAATATGCTCGTAATTGTAGCTCGCACCGGCGGACACCATGGGAAGGTTGTTTCCTACGGCGATTTTCTGCTCGAGTTCCTTAGCCTTCACATTCTGGGTAAGGAGGCCGTGGCCGATAGTCTGGTCAAGACACTCCTCGGGATTTCTGTAAATGTCGTTCGGAAATACCGGCATTACCCCTACCTGCATGTCGGTAGCCACATCCACCGATCCTGAGGTACCTTTGCCGACGTACTGTGACAGCAGCATCCTGACGACAGCAATTCCATTGTCAAGCTCACTTCTGGCTACGAGCATCTCGTTTCTTTTCAGCTGGACCTCAAGCAGGTCATTGGTTGTGGTAATGCCTGCGTCAACATAGCTCTGTACCTGAGCCGTGAGTGTGTCGAGCATTGCGATGACCTTTTCCAGAGTCTGATGCTTGGAGTGAAGGGAAACGAGCTGCCAGTAATACTGCTCGACGTCACGGCGCACCTCATCGGTGGTCTGACGCTGTTGCAGCCGGCTTACTTCCTCTCCGACATGGGCGAGGCGGTTGCCATTTACGATGCGGCCTCCCAGAAAGATGGGCTGCAGTAGATTCACGCCGGCCACCGACCCTTTCTTCAGCAGACTCAGGTTGAAATCCATATCCTGTAATTCAGGATCGATCATGGAGAGAGGAAGGTTGAAGCTGTGCTGAAGCATGCCGTGATTGGCGGTGAAGGCGGCTCCGGAGAGACTGACCGACGGAAAGTATTTCGTGAAAGCCTCACGTGATGTCTCACGTGAAGCCTTCATCGTGTATTCGGCCGTGCGCATACGCGCGTTATTCTCGAGCGCCATGCTGACACACTCCTCAAGCGATAATTTCTGTGCGTTAAGTGACACCGCACACACCAGTGTCATGACAGCCGCGATGCTGAATATCTGTTTCATTTCGATTCTTGTTGAGTTGTTTTTTTCGCCATCACTTTCCAGTAGAGCACGGGGATTACGGTGACGATGAAGAAGAATGTGATGATAGTTCCCCAGAAGATTACTGTACCCATCGGTCGCCACAGCGGAGTGCCGGTCATCACCATCGGAAGCACACCCATCGAGGCAGCCGCCGAGGTAAGGAAAATGGGGCGCATACGTCGTTCGGCACTATGGTAAATAGCCTCCTTGACAGTCATTCCCTCTGAGCGCTGCAGCTCCTCGGAATAGTCGATCATAATGATTACGTTTCTTACGAGAATACCCATCAGTGAGATGAAGCCGAGGGTACAGGTAAGTGAGAGCACCTCACCCTGTATGGCGAGTCCTATGCCCGCACCGGGGATACACAGCACTATGCAGAGCAGCAGCAGCGCGGATGTTGTCACGTCTTTATAATGCGACAGCAGGATGAAGAAAATGATCACCACGGCCATTAGGAGCGCCGAGATAATCGGCGGCCACATCTCTTCCGACTGGCTGTAGTCGCCGCCATATTCAATGGTGACGCCATCAGGCAGGGGCAGACGGTCAAGCTTTTTCTGCAATATGCTGGTCACTGAGAGTGCGAATGACCCACGCTCGACCTCGGAACTGATCGTGACACACGGGATACCGCCGCGGTGAGATAGCTGACCGTAATTCCATGAAGGTACTACTTCAGCCACCTGGCGTAACGGAGCCGAGGCAATGCCCATGGCCGGGAGAAGCTCGCCACGGAGATCGTTGACATCGGAGCGCTCGGAAGTCGGAGTGCGGAACACCACGGGAGTGGCGTAAGTGCCGTCCCACACCGTTGCTACCGGTATGCCTGAATTGGTGTATCTCATCGCAAGATTGGCCTCCAGCATCATGTCGCTCAGGCCCAAACGCGACATTGTGGTGAAATCAGGTGATACCTGAGCCGCTACAAGAGGTGAATTCAGACTGCTGCTGGCAAGATTTATTTCGGGAATCGTGTGCATGATTGCAAGTACTGAATCTGACACCGCATGGAGCAGCGAGTAGTCGCTTCCTTTGATGCGCACCTCTATCGGATAGGCTGCGTTTGAATAGGACAATTGCTTGAAGCGTATCTTGGCCTCCGGGAAATAGTCACGGTATTTAGCCGTGTATTCATTCAGGAGTTCAATGGTTGCCTCGTTGCTGATTGTGTTTACAATGAACTGGGCGAAGTTGGGACCGCCTACTTGCGGAGCGTAGGTGGTCTGGAAACGCGGTGAGGAGCAGCCATGGAAATTGGCTACCGACACCACACGGTCATCTTTTCTCAGGATATCGGCAAGGGAATCGGCCACTATGTTTGTCTGAGCCAGCGGTGTACCTGTGGGCAGGTAGATCTCGACGGCAAACTGGTTGCGTTCGGCAATCGGCATCAGCTGCATGGGGCGCGACATAAGCAAAAAGCCGCCACCTACGGTCAGCACGACCGCAATTATGAGCACAGCCCATGGGTGGTTGAAGCAGACGGCGAGAAGCTTGTTATATCCTGACTGCAGCGCAAGCAGCAGTGAGAAATGCTTCTTGCCTCCTTTCGGAGCATCGCCATCCAGATTGGCTACTTTCGTTGGCTTGATGAAGCGGTATTGCAGGAAGGGTACCAGCAGCTCCGCTATGAGCAGCGATCCCATCAGGATAAGGGTTATCGCCCACGGGAAGTCGGTCAGGAAGTCGCGGAACATTCCCGTCATGGTGAGAAGGAACGGGAAGAACGTGATTGAGATGGCAAGCGTGGCCGAGAAAATCGACTTCAAGAATTCCGATGCCGAGCGTATCGTGGCTTCCTTGCGGTCCATTCCCTCGCCGATCAGTTCCACATAGTCGTCGATGATGACAACCGAGTTGTCCACGATCATACCCAGCGACACGATAAGACAGGCGAAGGTAACGGTGTTGAGTTCTATGCCGAATACGTAGAACAATCCGAGCGAGATGAATATGGTGATCGGGATTGTGGCTGCGGCAATAAGAGCCACCCTTATGGGGAGCAGCAGCACTATCACCACGATAACGGCAATGACGGCAATCAGCAACTCCCTGAGGAAGTCCATCACGCTGCTGTTGACCACATCGGGCTGATTGGTAATTCTGAAGATGGTGACGTCATCGGGCAACTGCGACTGGAACTCTTCAAGCTGCTTCTCGACCAGTTCACCCATCTTGACGATGTTGTTGCCCGGCTTCATCTCCACCGACAGGAGGATACACTTGCGTTCGTTGTTGGTGATGAATGATGTGGGTTCAGGATATTCGCGCTTTACCTCAGCGATATCCTTAAGCCTTACCACGTCGCCTCCAGGTGTTGACATGACGATCTGGTCGGCTATGTCGGCAACAGAATTCAGCGGATTGTCGATATAGATCGGTGAGGTGTAGGTGTCTGACCGCAGCTCACCACCTGTAGTCTGGAAACCTTTTGCGAAAAGGGTTGCCGCAAGTGTCTTTTCCGAGATGCCGTAGTGTGACAGTCGCTCGGGATCGATTTTTATCGAGATCTGCTCATTCTGCTTGCCGTAGACATTCATCGTGCCCACGCTCTCCACCGTGCGCAGGCGGTCCTGGAGCGCGTCCATATAGTCGCTCAGCTCACGATAGGTCTTGTCCTCACTCTCCATCGTGATCAGCAGGGCGGATGTGTCACCGAAGTTTGATATTACCTCCACTGCAAGCACACCGGCAGGCAGCTGCTGCTTCACACCGGCAAGTTCGCGGCTGAATGTGTTCCAGAATGAATTGGTGTCGGTTATATCGTCATCAAGCTCCACAAAGATCATCACCATGCCGTTGGTGGCATTGGAAGTGGTCTTGACCTTGTTGACTTCCTTGAAACTGAAAACGTAGTTTTCCAGCGGTTTCATGACCTGTTGCTCCATCTCAAGGGAGGTCGCGCCGGGGTAGACGGCCACGACCACACCCTCGCGTATGGTGAAATTCGGAAACTCGTTCTTATCCATTGTCTGGAGTGCATAGATGCCGAAAATGACAAGCATGCACACCATCAGTACAACGACATTGGCATATTTCACACCCCACACTACGAGAGGGGAGTTCTTGACGGGAGGCAGCTTTGACAGCAGTCCTCCTTCGATATTGTTGTTTGATGTATCCATGTGAGCCGGTTTAATTTATGGATGTTACCTGCATGCCCTGGGATACCTTGTCCATTCCGGCCACAATCACCTTGTCGCCGGCGCTTAATCCTGATTCGATCATGATGCCCTCAGGAAGCATGGCTCCCGGCTGAACCATGCGTTTTTTCGCCACGCCTGCGGAATCAAGCCATACGAAATTGGAATTGTCGGCTGCCAGCAGTACTGCCGACACGGGAAGTATGACTCCGTCGGTGGTCGATGCGTTATCAATCACTACCTCGCATATCATACCGGGAAGCAGCTGGCCGTCGGAATTGTCAACATGATACTTTACTGAATAAGAGCGTGACAACGGATTGGCGGCAACACCTTTTTCCACAAGTTTGCCGGAATAGACCTTTCCGTCAGATGCCTTGGTGGTTATAGTGGCGGTGGATCCGTCGGCGAATTTGGATATTTCATTTTCCGGAATCGAAATTCCTACCTTGACCGCACGGATGTCGATAATCTTCACGACAGGCATGCCGGGAGCTGCCGTCTGGCCTACCGATGCCATTTTCTCCGATACGACTCCTGATACGGGAGCGTATAATTTGGCGTCGTCAAGAGCTATGCGGGCTATTTTCTCGGCGCTTTCGGCCTGACTCAGCTTGCTCTTCACATCCACCCATTTGATTTCGGGAAGTGAATTGGCGTCATGCAGCTGCTTCATGCGGTTGTAGGCATCCTTGGCCTGGTCCAATGTTGCCGCCGCTATATTGTAGGCATTGCGTAACGAGCCATCGTCAAGGGTGCCGAGCAACTGACCTTTCTTAACATGATCACCTTCCGATACGGAGAGTGTCTTGATGGTTCCGGCAGCTGAAAAGCTGACTACAGTGCCGCTTTCCTCCTCAACTGTGCCTGAGTAGGAGTATTTTTCTTCAATACCGTTATTGGCTACGGTCATTGTCTTTACCCTCACTGCAGCCCGTGAATTATTCTTGTCAGAGGAATCGTGTCCGCAAGCGGATAGCACAACCAGTAAAATTGTCAAGGGGAGTACCCGACATGCCGATTGATAGTTCATATGTAAGATATTACAGGTTATTATTAATCAATATGCAAAATTACAGTTTCTATCCCTGTGTGTAAATGTCAGGTATATGGATAAAATTGTCAGATTGTTCGATTTTGAGCCAAATTAGTTGGGAATTTCAGGAAAATACATTTATTTTGTACTCTATGAACTTATTCTCGATGCATAGACCCCTCCGGATAAACACGGTTTACCTAACTCCTGATGACAGTATGGGCCGGGTGCTGGATTTTTCCGGACGATGTGCGGTTGCAATATGCACGAAGGGTGATTTTGTCATCAAGATACTGAATGAGCAATACCGGGTGAGTGACCATTGCATGTTTGCGTGCATGCCGTTTGTCAATATCGAGGTGGTGGATGTCGGCAAGTCAAGTGAAGTGGTGTTTGGAGAGATTCTTATAGAGGATGTGCCGATGATGATCAACCGGTGGGTCAACACCAACAATCTCAGCATCATCCAGAGCCATCCGCTTGTCAGGATTCCGGATGGCATGTTTGGCCGGCTGATTGCTTTGATTGACGAATACCATAGCGAATACACCGATAGCGACAGGAAGATGTATGAGCAGTTCTGCAACCAGCTTCAGCGTGACATCGTTGAGTTCCAGAGCAAGCTTATAATCGCACAGGTACTGAAGATATATTTCACAAAGATTCCGATGGATGTAAAGGGTTACACCCATCGGAATGCTGTGTTTCAGCGCTTTATACTAAGCCTGTATACAAATCGCCGCGAGCATAGAAACGTGCAGTTCTATGCTATGCGATCAGGGTTTAGCCTTAAATATTTTTCCACGATAGTGCGGCAGCTGTCTGGTGAAAGTCCGTCGGTCTGGATTGAGAGAGTGGTGGCAGGTGAGGCAAAGTCATTGCTTATGGAGATCCATCTCAGCATAAAGGACATCGCCACAATGCTAAACTTCCCTGACACACCCACCTTCACTAAATATTTTCTCCGCGTGACAGGCATGACCCCTAAAGCCTACCGCAAAGCCATGCAATGAACTGCCGGATAG
>CAZIPQ010000024.1:0-21827 GCA_964541165.1 uncultured Muribaculum sp. | reverse complement strand
GCCGAGTAACGCACGTGCATGCAGCCCGAATTCACTCAGATCCTGCGATGTCATTGTCACCATGCCGGTGTCATGCCGACGCGGCGATACTTCGCTGAATATCACTTTATCATCCTTCACAAAAAGCTCCACGCCGAATATTCCGTAGCCACCGAGCGCGTCGGTGATCTTTTTCGCAATCTCGCGGGCGCTTTCGAGCGCTTTGGGCGACATGGGCTGTGGCTGCCATGAGTAACGGTAGTCGCCGTCAACCTGAATATGGCCTACCGGTTCGCAGTAAGTAGTTCCTGAAATGCTACGCACGGTAAGAAGTGTTATCTCGTAGTCAAAATCCACAAATCCTTCTACAATCACGCGTCCGGCACCGGCACGTCCGCCTTCCTGTGAGATCTGCCATGAACGCTCTATGTCCTCAGGTGTGCGAGCAACGCTCTGGCCGTGGCCCGATGAACTCATGATAGGCTTGATGACACAAGGCAGGCCTATTTCTTTTATGGCATCCTTGAACTCCTCATAAGTCGAGGCAAAGCGGTAGGGCGATGTCGGCAATCCGAGTTCTTCCGCTGCAAGGCGGCGTATTCCTTCACGATTCATGGTGAGCCATGCTGCACGTGCGGTCGGAGTCACGTTGTATCCTTCTTTCTCAAGTTCCACGAGGGTAGGGGTAGCTATTGCCTCCACTTCCGGGATTATATGGTCGGGACGCTCTTTTTCAATCACCTCACGCAGGGCCTTGGGGTCGAGCATGTTGATTACATAGCTGCGGTGAGCCACCTGCATGGCAGGCGCTCCGGCATATCGGTCACAGGCTATAACCTCGACGCCGTGACGCATCAGCTCAATTGCCACTTCCTTACCTAACTCGCCACTTCCGAGCAGCAGCGCCTTACGTGCTACCGGAGTTAATACAGAACCGATTTTACTCATTGCTGTCTAAAGTATATAATTTTATGGTGCAAAGATAATAATAATTAGCGAGTTTATGTGTACATGAGGGAGCAACTGCTGGGCTGTGACAATAATGAAATTAGCAAAAAAATTATTTTGCATATTAAAATATACAATAACTCTTGAAAATGAGATGATTTTGTTGCAAAATAATGCTAAAATGATTGCCTAATATCAAATTGCTATTTCAGGTTATAAATTTGAAGTTACAGAGGTGATAAATTTTATAGAGAAAAAGTTTTGATAATCATATTTTCCGATATATTTGCGAAGTACCCCCAGATTGATTAAAAAATACAATTACCCTAAACTGTAACGATTATGAAATTTTTAAATCCTTTTAAGTGTGTCGTGCTCTCATGCGCCGTATGGAGCTTGTCGGCTATGGCTGCGCCGCCGGCGTCCGATACATTTATGGTTGACCCGTATCAGGCTGGAAGTCAGTACCTGGCTTATCCCAGGCCCGCATACGGACTTCCCGCCCTCACACCCGCTCCCGAAGGATATGTGCCTTTCCATATAGAGCATTATGGCCGTCACGGCAGCCGCTGGCTTCTGAAAGACGATAAGTATGATAAGCCGGTAGAGTATCTTGAGAAGGCTGACAAATACGGAAAGCTGACTCCGCGTGGCAAGCAGCTTCTGGAGCAGTTGCGTGTCATTCAGGCTGCATCGAAGGGCCGTGTCGGTGAACTGACTCCGCTTGGACACCGCCAGCATCGTGATATAGCACGCCGTATGACTGAGAATTTCCCCGAAATTTTTGTACCCGGCACACATGTGGATGCAAAATCGACCGTGGTGATACGCTGTATCCTTTCAATGGCCAATGAGGTGGCCGAGCTGCAGCGTATATGCCCCGAGCTGATCGTAACCTGCGATGCATCACGCACAACACAGAAGATACTGGCTTATAACAGTACCGATACAGTGGCCAAGAAGCTGGCGGCCGATGCGGAGCATTACACCAAGGAGTATGCCGCGAACCATTCCGATCATTCGGCATTCATCTCAAAAGTGTTCAATGACAATCAGTTTGTCGCCGACAGCCTTGACGAGAAAAAGGTCTTCGAAGGTGTATTTGATATTGCCGTTAACACACAGAGTCATGATGACCAGCCTGATCTGTATGACCTGTTTACCGCTGAGGAGCTTCATAATGAATGGCTTATCAATAATGTGGACTGGTATCTGACATCGGGAAACACGTCGCTTACCAAAAATCGCACTCCTTACAATCAGCGGGTGCTGTTGCGCAACATAATCGAGTCGGCCGACACGGCTATGGTGTCACCCCGTATCAGCGCCAATCTCCGTTTCGGTCATGAATCCATAGTTTTGCCGCTCACTATCCTCATGGAGCTTGACAGTACAGCCGTGGATACGGCTGATCTTGACGGCCTTGCCTCATGCTGGCGCAATTATGAGATTTTCCCGATGGGGAGCAACATCCAAATGATCTTCTATCGTCCGGCCGGTAACGCGGCCAATAACCCCGATGAGGTTCTTGTCAAGGTGATGCTCAATGAGAAGGAAGTCTCTTTGCCTGTCACTCCGGTGTCAGGGCCTTATTACCGTTGGAATGATCTCAGAGCCTTGTATATGGACAAGCTCGACTCATTCCCGACGCGTTTTGCAGAATAACCTAAAATAAACTATAACCAATCAAATTTTTTACTATGTATCATGGAATTAAATCTTATCCTATCGGGCTTTATAAGTCTTTGATTTATAAGGCGGTTGGATACGCAGTGCTGCTTGCAGTATGTGTGATGTGGCCATCGGCCGCTTTCGCACAGGCGTTTAATGTGTCCGGAGTGGTCAGCGATGAGGACGGAGAGCCTATGGCCGGTGTTTCGGTTGTCGTGAAAGGCACTACCAACGGCGTCGCAACCAATATCGACGGAGCCTTTTCGGTTTCGGTGAATAAGGGTGCTACTCTTATATTTTCTTACATCGGCTGTCTTACAAAGAGCATAGAGGTGGGTGACCGCAAGGTTATCAATGTCACTATGCAGCAGGACAGCGAGACTCTTGACGAAGTCGTTGTGGTGGCTTACGGTACTCAGAAAAAGTCGTCGATTACCGGAGCCATATCACAGGTCAATTCAAAGGATATCGAGGCTCGTCCGGTGTCATCGGTGACTTCGGCCCTCGAAGGTGCGTCATCCGGTATATCGGTAACCGGCGCTGTCGGCCAGCCTGGTACTGATGCCACTATCAGTATCCGCGGTATCGGTACTGTAAACGGTAGCAACACTCCGCTTGTAGTGCTTGACGGTGTTCCTTATGACGGTAATATCTCGGATATCTCGCCTGAGGATATCGAGTCGATTTCAGTGCTCAAGGATGCCGCATCATGCGCTCTCTACGGTAACCGCGCTTCCAACGGTGTGATCCTCCTTACATCCAAGAAGTCAAAGGTGAGCCGTCCTACTTTTACCTTCAAGACCTCTCAGGGCTGGTATGAACGTGGTCAGAAAGAATATAAGACCGTCAATCCTTACCAGTTCATGGAAGTGGAGTATGCCAACCTGTACAACAACTATTTCAGCACCACCGGTGATGTCGACCGCGCAAACGCTGCCGATAAAGCGGCCGCACGCGAATATGTCCTTGACAATATCATCTCACGCCGTGCGATAATTAATGTATTCAACAAGGATGCTAACGGACTTTTTGATGCCGACGGACGCATTGCTGCCGGTGTAGGCCTCAATCCGTATTACGCAGAGGACCTCGACTGGTATGACCAGAGTATACGTCGCGGCTACCGTGCCGAATATGCATTCTCCGGCGCCGGCTCAACTGATATGAGCGACTATTACTTCTCGGTGAACTATCTCAGCGAGAACGGCTATACCAAGGACTCAGGTTTTGACCGTCTTACCGGTCGTGCATCGGTTAACATCCATCCCCGCAACTGGTTCAAGGCCGGTCTTCAGATCAACGCCTCTCACCAGAAGATGAACAACTCTGCAGGTGACCAGGATGGCCGTAATTCTACTTCGACTACCAACCCGTTCTATTTCTATCGTGTCATCGCTCCGATTTATCCGGTGCATCTTCATGACATCAATACCGGTGAGTATATGCTCGACAAGAGCGGTGAGCGCCAGTATGACCCCGGTTATTATATCTACACCGATGAGAACGGAATCTCTCAGGAGGTTTCGACACGTGATCAGCTGTCGGCCAACCACTCGATCTGGGAGTCGGAAATGAATCATGAGCGCAAGATACGCAACACCACAAATTCTACCGCTTATGCCGACCTTATCATGCCTTATGGCTTTACATTTACTCTGAAGGGCAACCTCAGCACACGCAATCAGGAGACTGCCGACTACGGTTCGGCTGTCATCGGCGGTTCAGCCAAGGGTACTGACGGTAAGTTGTCAAAGTATGTATATAACTACAAGACATGGACTTTCCAGCAGCAGCTCAACTGGAACCACACTTATGGCGTGAACTTCATCAACGTGTTGCTCGGTCATGAGAACTATTCATATTCACGTGACTATACCTATGCACGTAAGCAGGGTGTGAATCTCGAAGGCCTTGCCGCATTTGACAACTTCAATACTATCTCTGACCTTAACGGCTATCGTGACCGCTACCGCACTGAGTCATATCTGGCACGCGTGCAGTATAGCTACGATGACCGCTACAATATCGAGGGTGCCTTCCGTCGTGACGGTTCATCACGCTTCGGCAAGGATTGCCGCTGGGGTAACTTCGGTTCAGTCGGTGCCAACTGGGTGTTCACTGCCGAGGAGTTCATGAAGAGCCAGACATGGATCACCAACGGTAAGCTGCGCGCCAACTGGGGTCAGGTAGGTAATGATGCCGGTTCAGGTTACTATGCTTATCATGACCTTTACGGCACTGCCACCAAGGGTGGATATGCCGCTTACGTACTGTCACAGATCGCTGCTACCGACCTTAAGTGGGAGACCGGCGAATCCTGGGGTCTCGGCCTTGAGGCACGTCTGTTCAACCGCTGGAATCTGAGTGTCGAGTACTACGACAAGCGTAACAAGGACCTTATCTTTGACGTGTACAATCCCCTTTCATCGGGTGGTACCGGTCAGGACGGTGATTATGCGAACGCTGCCGAGAGTACCGTGACCCGTAACCTCGGAACAATCTCCAACCGCGGTATTGAGATCAATACTGACGTAAATATCTTTACTAACCGTGATTGGACTGTAAACCTCGCCGCTAACCTTACAACTCTTAAAAACAAGGTTGTCAAGCTGCCCGAACAGAACAAGGACGGTATTATCAGCGGATCGCAGAAGATTGTCGAGGGCCGCAGCCGCTACGAGTGGTTTACATATCACTGGGCAGGTGTCGACATGACCGACGGTATGAGTCTTTATGACGCCGATATTGATGAGAAATATCATATTGTAGGTAGTGACGGCGCGATTATCGGCGGTAACTATGTTGACGGCGAACTTGTTTCTTCTGAACTTGAAGCTGGCAATTACCGTGTAATCGACGGCAAGTATTATGTGACTAACACTACTTATGCCAAGCGTGATTTCCGTGGCACATCACTGCCTAAGGTCTACGGTTCGTTCACTGCCAATGTATCATGGCGTAACTTCAGCCTTTCTGCAATGATGACTTATTCGATCGGCGGTAAGGTACTCGATTCAAGCTATGCATCGCTGATGAGCGTGTCATCGAAGAATGTGACCAATTACCATGCCGACATTCTCAACTCATGGAACGGAATGCCCGAGGGTATGACCGAAACTTCTGCCGGACGCCTTAATCCCGACATCAATCCGCTGATCGACTCGTCGGTAAGCACCTATACCAATGCTACATCTGACCGCTTCCTTATCAGCCGCGATTATGTATCGTTGAAGAATATCAACTTTACTTACCGCCTGCCTAAGTCGGTGCTCAATACGCTGCAGCTCAATTCGGCTATCCTGTCGTTCTCGGCTGAAAACGTGATCACCCACACAAAGCGTCAGGGTCTTGCCGTGTCGCAGGACATGAGGGGCTATGTGTCAAACACCATGCCGCTGCCGCGCGTCTACACTTTCGGTCTTAATGTATCATTCTAAAATCATCCCGTAAATCTGAATAAAATGAAACGATATATATATTCCCTCTGCATCATCGGGTCACTTGGCCTGGCAGGATGCTCCGACGACTATCTGGATGTGTCGTCAGAGAGCGATGTGTCAACCTCGACCGTATTCAACAATACCAAAATGCTTGACGGAGCCGTAAACGGACTTAGCCTGCTTATGAGTCAGGAGTATTCCAGTGGCGGTTTTGGTCGTCAGGGCTACAACGGCGAGGCAACAATATCTCTATGGTATGGCGATTACAAGAGCTCTGATGCGCAGTACAGCAATGCCACCAGTTATGCTTCTGTGGTATGCTCTAATCATAATGAGAGCGCGACGTCTGACTATACTTACTATCCGTGGTATTACTACTATACTCTTATCCGTAATGCCAATTCGATCATCCTTCATGGCAATGAGGCAGCCGGTTCTCAGTCGGAGCGTGACTTCTATATAGCTCAGGCACTCGTGTACCGTGCACATGCCTATACTCAGCTGGTGGCCCTTTACAGCAAGCGCTGGGTTGACTCGCGCAACGGTGAGTCACGCGGTGTGCCCCTGCGTCTTGACGAGGCTTCAGGCGATGTGGCTTGCTCTACTCTCGGTGAGGTCTATGCACAGATTTATGAGGATCTTGACAATGCCATCAAGCTTTTCGAGGGCTCACAGGAATCACGTGGCAACCAGCTGTGGCGTACTGACCTGTCGATAGCCCACGGAGTATATTCGCGTGCCGCACTTGCCCGTCAGGACTGGGCCACAGCCGCAACCCATGCATCACTTGCCCGCAAAGGCTACAAGCTGATGACGGCTGAGGATTACTGGAAAGGCTTCAATACTGCCAACAGCGAATGGATGTGGGAGACCTATACTGACGCTACTGAAAACCTCGGTGTGTATGGCTTCTTTGCCTACATCGGCTCCAACACAGGTTCTTCAAAGGGTTACAAATATATAGGCAGCATCGACAAGCGCCTTATCAACAGCATACCTGTGAGCGATGCACGTTATGGCCTTTATATGGTACCGAAGGAAGGTGAGTCGGGATGGTCGGAAAAAGACTCAGGCCGCGCCACAAGCGGTAATTTCTTCACCCGTGTGAAGCAGGAGTACGCTGACCGTATCGACAGCAAGAACACTCATATCATTGCTTACATGTCGACCAAGTTCCTCAAGATCGATGACCGTTCGATCGGTTGCGTGCCCATCATGCGTGCAGCAGAAATGCTCTATAACGAGGCCGAGGCACGTTGTATGCTTGGCGGAAGTGATAACGAGTCAACAGCGCGCGCCCTTCTTGCTGAGGCTGTGGCTCCCTATCAGTCGGGTTATACATGCAATCTGTCAGGCAATGCACTGCTTGACGAGGTAAAACTCTACAAGCGTTTTGACCTCTGGGGTGAGGGCCGTCACTATTTCGACCAGAAGCGTTGGAATGTTGACATGGTACGTCCTGGTTGGAAAGAAGGTGGTAACTGGCACGACACTTTCGCCGGTTCAGGAAGCACCGGCGGCTCTTACACTGTAAGCGGCAAAAACAACTGGTGTATTTGTATCCCGGCCAAGGAGACCGATTACAACGCCCTGATCAATCTCAACATTGAGCCTGCCGACTGGACCAAAGACTCCAACAAGCAGTAATCCTCGATGACAATCTTATAGTAAGGCCCGGTTATTCCGGGCCTTTTTCGTGTAATAGTGTAAGGATGACAGCTGTATGTTGCTAATTTGTGTCATTTTGGTGTCAGAAGTATAGAATTGCAGTTTTAACACTTCACGAAATGATATAATTTGAACATTTTTTGGAAATTATTGAAATTTTTGATTAATTTGCAGCGATGTTTCCATCAAAGCTCGCTATGAATAGATGAAATGGAGTGTGTAAACAGTGTAAAATATATAGTAACTATACTAAACCAATCAATTAATTAATTTAAAACCAATCTGACGTATGAAAAAGAATGGATTGCTATCCTTCCTTTTATCGGCCGCTGTGGTTATGGGTATGACGCAATATGCTGATGCTCAAACCGTTACGGGGGGGGGTAAAAGCGGAGTAGTCTCAAGCTCTTCATCGATTACGGGACAAGTGCTTGACGCCGACGGAGAACCGCTTCCGGGCGTTACTGTCTTGAACCCAAGTACAAAAAAAGGTACCGCCACCGACATGAACGGTATGTTTGCCATACCCGGCGGCGCACAGACTTTAACATTTACATATATCGGCAAAAAGCCGGTAACTGTCAAGGCTGTTCCGGGCAAGCCCGTCAAAGTGACTCTTGCCGATGACGCCGAGACTATGAAGGAGGTCGTTGTGACCGGTATCGTGACGAAAGACAAGAACTCTTTCACCGGTTCAGCCTCAACTTTCAGCGGCGAGGAGCTCAAGATGATAGGCGTGCAGAATCCTATCGCATCACTGGCCGCTTTGGATCCGGCTTTCAATGTGCTCACCAACGAGCTTGCCGGTTCCGACCCCAACCACATGCCTGACATCAACATCCGCGGTAAGTCATCTGTGATAGGTGACCGCGATGACCTTGTCAATGATCCCAACCAGCCGCTTTTCATTGTCGACGGCTTCGAGTCAAATCTTGAGACTGTCTACAACCTCGACCTTAACCGTATCGAGTCGATGACCATTCTTAAGGATGCCGCTTCGACCGCTATCTATGGTTCAAAGGCTGCCAACGGTGTTGTAGTCGTTGAGACTGTAAAACCCAAGGCCGGTCAGCTTCGCTTCAACTACAGCGGTTCAGCTACCGTTTCATTCCCCGATCTTGACTCTTACAACCTGATGAACGCAAGCGAGAAGCTCGAGTTCGAGCGTCTTGCCGGCCGCTACAAGTCATCGGGTGGCGCCAACGGCGATATCCTTGCCGCCGACATGTACAATCAGCGCCTTGCCGAGGTGGCAAGCGGTGTCGACACCTACTGGCTCAGCGTACCCCTTCGTACCGGCTGGAACCAGAAGCATAATGTATATGTCGACGGAGGTTCCAACGGCTTCATGTTCGGCATCGGCGCCAACTACAACGGCATCACCGGTGTAATGAAAGACTCAAGCCGTGATTCTTACGGCGGTAGCCTCGATCTTACTTACCGTCATGACAAACTGTTGTTCACCAACAAGTTTACCGCACAGTACACCTCGACTACCGACCCTGTCGTGGCTTTCAGCGAATATGCCTCAGCCAATCCTTACTATAAGAAATATGACGAGAACGGCGAAGTGACCCGCTGGCTTCAGAATGACGAGTTTGCCAAGGCTGCCAACCCTCTCTATGACGCGTCTCTCAACAGCCGCATCAAGTCATCGACCCTCTTGCTGACCAACTACTTCACTGCCGAGTACAATCCTATCAAGCAGTTCCGCGTGCGTGCCAAGTTCGGTCTTACTCATTCTAACAAGGATGGCGAGAACTTTACCTCGCCCAAGGCCACCCGTTACGAGGGACTTGACGCTACTCTTAAAGGTCAGTTCACTTCAACCAACCTCAAGTCGACCAATTACAGCGGATCAATTACCGCTATCTACGCCGAGGTATTCGGTGACCATCGTGTCAATGTAGCCGCCGACTTCAATATGCAGGAAAACCATTCGCTCAATCAGGGCTATTCAGTAACCGGTTTCCCCGAAGGCAACTACACCTATCCTTCATTTGCCAATGGCTATCCTGAAGGTGGCAAGCCCACATATTATGAGAGCACAACCCGCTCCACCAATCTCCTCGGTTCAGTCAACTACGCTTACGACAACCGCTACCTGCTCGATGCCAACTACGCTCAGAGCGGTTCTTCGGTGTTCGGCTCGTCAAAGAAGTTCAAGGATACCTGGTCAGTAGGTCTCGGCTGGAACATCATGAACGAAAGCTTCTTCCGCAATGCATTCCCCTCGGTGTCGATGCTCAAGCTGCGTGCATCTATCGGTAATCCCGGCAACCAGGGCTTTGACTCCGCACGTTCGCTGATTATCTATCAGTTCCTTTACAACAGCTTCAACTACTTCGGCAATTCTACCGTTATCCAGCAGTTCGGCAACCGTAACCTGAAGTGGCAGAATACTATCGACCGCAATATCGGTCTTGATTTCAACACTGATCGCTGGCGTGTTGAGGTCGACTATTACGACAAGACCACCGACCCGCTGCTGATCGGTATCTCGGTTCCCCCGTCGACCGGTATAACCGGCAACTGGAACACCAACCTCGGTGTACAGAAGTCAAAGGGTCTGCTTGCTTCTGCCCAGTACTATATCTACCGCAAGCTCAGCGAACGCCTCACTTGGAGCGTACGTGCCACACTGCGTCACGAGGATATCAAGCTTGATGACCTTGACGGCGCGCTTGAGGATCTCAACCGCGTAGGTAAGAACTCTACTACCAAGCGTTACTATGACGGAGCTGATCCCGATGCCATCTGGGCCGTACGTTCGGCAGGTATCGACCCTGCAAACGGCCGTGAGCTCTTCATCAAGAAAGACGGCACTTATACGTATGACTTCGATGTCGAGGATGAGGTAATCGTAGGTAATTCACGATCAAAGTATGAGGGCGCTATCGGTTCGAGCTTTAACTGGCGCGGTCTCAGTGTAAGTTTCAGCTTCAACTACAAGTGGGGCGGCAAGTCATTCAACCGTGACCTGTTCAACAAGGTTGAAAACCTCAGCGGATCGCAGATCAACTACAACCAGGACAAGCGCGCGCTTTATAACCGCTGGCAGAAACCGGGTGATATGGCTCAGTTCAAGGATATCGCCAACTCTCTTGTTACTCCCACTTACTCCGCTTCGCCGATTTCGTCACGATTCGTACAGCGCAACAACTCAATTACCCTGCAGTCACTGAATGTAAGCTATGACTTCTATGAGATAGCACGTCAGATGCGTCTTGAGTCACTGCGCCTGTCACTGTATGCCAACGATCTTTTCTGGATCACTACCATCAAGCAGGAACGCGGTACTGCCTATCCGTTTACCCGCAGCTTTACATTCGCACTCTCTTTCTCATTCTAACCTTTAAGGAATATAAACTTATGAAATTATATAAATCAATCAGTGCCGTCGCCATCTTCCTGTCAGGAATGGCCATGACCGGCTGCTCTGACTGGCTTGACTATACTCCGAAGGATAAGCAGACCTACGATCAGCAGTTTGCCACTCCCGACGGATTCCATACCACAGTCAACGGTATTTACAATTCCGTATATTCAAACAATCTGTATGGCAAAAACCTCTCATACGGAGCCATCGACGGTATGGGCGCATGCTATTCGGTATCAACGAGCAACACCTCAATGAATGAGTTTGTGTCAGGCGCATGGACCGGCACTTACGCCAGCGCAGGTCTCAAGGCCATCTGGTCAAGTGCCTATACAGCCATTCTTAATATAAACGTAGTGCTTGATGCGCTCGAGGAGTTTCCCGAAGTACTTTCAGCTGATGACAGCAAGACCATCAAGGCCGAGATGCTTGCCATGCGTGCCATGCTCCATCTTGATCTTGTGCGTCTTTTCGGTCCGATCCCTTCTGTAAGCCCTGAAGGCCTGACTGTACCTTTCGCCGGTTCTACCGAAATCGTCAAGCGTGATCGCATGCCGCTCGATGTAATCATGACCGAGCATATCATTCCTGATCTTACCATCGCCCAGTCGATGCTCAAGGAGGTTGACCCGGTGCTGACAGAGGGTGTGCTTAGCAGCGACGGCGGTGACGCCGGCAACTGGTCGCGCTATCGTCAGATACGCCTCAACTACTATGCCGTGACACTGCTCAAGGCCCGCGCTTATATGTGGATCGGTGACTATGACAACGCTCTCGCCGAGGCCCGTATAATCACCGACACTCCCGAGGCCCAGAATACTTTCCCGTGGGTCGATCCCAACACGATTCTCGGTGGCCCCGCACGTCCTGACCGCGTATTCTCCACCGAATGTCTTTTCGGTTTCTACAACAGCAATTTCAAGAATATCTTCGATAACAACTTCTCCGGAGCTCTTGACCCTGCTGTAGTTCTTCAGCCTCGCAAGCAGTACGTATCCATACTCTTCTCGAGTGAAGGTGATTATCGCCGTCAGTCGCAGTGGACTTCATCAGTATCCACTACTTCCGATTTTGATTTTGCCAAGTATCGCGGCTTTACTCCGACGACCAATAATCCTGAGTTCTGGGCCACTTTCTTTGCCATGATGCGTAAGGGCGAGGCTTATCTGATCAAGGCCGAGTGTCTGATGCGTGCCGATAATCTTGCCGATGCGATTGCCGGTCTCAACGAGTTCCGCGTTCACCGTGGCGAGGCCGATCTGCTTCCTACCATGACCAAGACTGCTCTTGAGAAAGAGATCAAGTTTGAATACCTGCGCGAGCTTCGCGGTGAGGGTCAGATATACTTCCTCCACAAGCGCAACAATCAGGCGTTCGGTATGTATTCTTCAGGCGGTGTATATGATTTTGACGCTTCCGGCAAGAGTTCGTTCACTGATTCTCCTTCTAAAACAGTACGTTATAACGTGCCCATCCCTGCTGATGAAAACTATTAATCGAATTACATTATGAAACTGAATAATATAAAAATAGCAGCTCTCCTGGCCGGTACGGTATTCATGATGACTGCCTGCTCACATGAAGAGATCGATCTTTACAGCGGTCCTACGTCAGGAATTTTTATCCAGCAGGTCAGAACTTCGGATATCTATGGTAATCCGCAGACATATCAGGAGGGTGAAACCGGCATAACATTTGCCACTTCTGGTCCCAATGTAACGGGTAAGGTTACATCTTTTCTGGTCCGTAGCATGGGTCCGGTGACCGACTATGACCGTCCTTACGATCTTAAAGTTGTTCCTGAAGAAACTACTGCCGTGGAGGGTGTGGATTACACTCTTGAAGGAAACGAGTTTTGCATCAAGGCAGGCGAGTCGACAGACAAGGTGACAATCACTATGATACGCCACAGCGGCTTGCTCCAGAAGACAGTGCGTGTATATTTCAAGCTGTCGCCTAATGAACATTTCGACATGCCCATAACTGAGTATAAGAATTCCTCTAACTGGACGGTTGCCGGCGATACATTGAAAACTGATCATTATTTTATCGAATTTGGCGAAAACTATACTTGTCCGAGCTATTGGAACAGTTTTGGTAAGTCTTATTTCGGTGACTGGACAGTAAACAAATATCTCACGCTCAATGATCAGATGGGTTGGAGTGTGACCGACTGGAACTATGCCGGTTTCTCCGGATATAAAATCGCATTAGGAAAGTTTGGTGCGGCAGCCAAGATACTGCAGACCTATCTTCAGGGTCAGGCTGATGCCGGTACTCCGGTACTTGACCCGGATGATCCAAGCGGATATATGCAGCTGGCGCCCAACTACCTGGTTGATTACGGAGCTTATCTTACCCCTCAAGACTAAGAATAAAAGATTATAGACTATGAAATTAAATATTTTTTCAGTTGCCGCATTTTCTGCATCTGTGCTGCTTTTGACAGCATGTTATGAGGACAAAGGCAACTATAAATACAGTGACCTCGAGGAAGTGACCGTAGACTTTCCTGAGAGTATTGTAGCTATGGAGAAGTCTGAACCACTGACATTCTCGCCCAAGGTCACATCATCGATCGCCGGTGAACTGACATCAGATAATGCCGATTATGAATTCGGCTGCCAGCTGTACCGTCAGGCGACTGTCGACGGAAAGACCGTTTACTGGCATGACATCAATCCTGACAAGACAAAGGACATCAATATCCTGATGCCCACGGTACCTGCCGGAAACTACACCATCTGGTACACAGTGACCAATAAAAAGAGTGGCGTGACATTCAACTTCAAGAATACAGTCAGCATCCGTTCGACAACATCGGAAGGCTGGATGGTATTGTCGCGCAACGGAGCCGATAATAAGGCCCGTCTGGGCATGATCTATACTCATGCCAACGGTCAGGAAATGGTGCGTTCCGATGTATTTCCCGAGGATGCTCCCGAGATTATTAATCCGACCGGTATCACCATGTGTCCCGTATATGCTTACAGTACCGGTGACGAGATATATCTTACCGCTGAGAATGGCGCTTATAAACTTAACGTTTCCACTCTTGCTCCCGCAGCTACCGAGCTGATCCGTAATCTGTCGTTCATTTCTCCCAATATTCCTGGTGATGTCGTTAACATGCATGCCGTATATAATTCAGGCGGTTATAAAGCTGTCACTTACGCATGTGTGACAAGCGCGGGTAACTGTTACGGTATATACTCGAACAGTGCCGGTGCATGCTTCGAGTTCCCGATGAATTCCGACGGTTACAGCAACGATCCTACTTACAAGGTGGCTCCGTTCATCGGTTCAAGCCAGACTCGCCCCGGTAATGCCGGCAAGGCTCTCTTCTATGACACCACCAACAAGCGTTTCATGATATTCAATTATTACCAGGCCTTCTATTCAGGTGCGGTAGGTAAGGTCCTGATTGAGCCGCTGCTGCCTGAAAATCCGAAGTTCTCGTTTGTCACCGGTATGGATATCGTTGACATGGAGAGCACCCGTTATTCTGACGGTGAGGTGTTCAGCGTACTTCAGGATGCTGCCGGTCACCGTCATGTCTACGGCATTTTGGTCAACACCTACAGCTCAAGCAATGTGCTGGAGCAGGGTGAGAAATACTCGGATATCAATGCTGAGAATTTTGATGTGGCCGATGACTATGCTTTCCACTCGCAGTATCCTTTCATGTTCTACTGCAAGGGCAACAAGGTATATTGCTATGATCTCGGAAAGAAGACTCTCAGCTCTACAATCACACTTGATGGTGCGGAGAAAGTCAGCAAGCTCAAGTTTAATCTGTATCAGTGCGCGTCTCCGTCGGTTCTTCTCAATCAGTCGGATGAATTCTTCGCCATGCAGTTCAAGCTGATTGTCGCATCATCTACAGGTGCTGAAAACGGTGGAGCCGTACGCTTCTATGATATCAGCTCAGATGGTAAGATGACTCTTAACAAAGAGTTCAAGGGCTTCGGCGAGGAAATCGTCGACGTGACCTATCGAGAGCAGCACAAATAATCACTCAGTTCTAATTTTAATCTCCTTTAGGGGCGGTATACCATGAGAATGGCGACCGCCCCTGAACTTTTTCTGAAATATAGCTTTACGGGAGCCGAATGTTAAATTTTATCGGATAAATAACGTTTATGTCGTAAAAAATGTGTAATTTCGCACATTAAAATGTAGAATGTGCAAATATGGCTCTTAAAACCCGTGACAAATTAGTGGAGGTTGCCCGCCAACTCTTTGCCCGTCAAGGTATTGAAAATACCACGATGAGCGATATCGCCAACGCCTCTGATAAAGGGCGGCGCACTATCTACACCTACTTCAAGAACAAGCGTGAGATTTATGATGCTGTCGTAGAGCGCGAGAGCGAGCAGATAGTAGGCCGGTTGCGATGGCTCGTCACTGCCGACATGCCTCCGATGGAAAAGCTGGAGCGGTTTATCGACCAGCGTATCGACGCACTGCTCGACCTGATGGTGCACTACAACGACAACAACATCATGATCCGCTCGTTGCTTAAGCGCGACGGCAAACGCATCGAGGAGATCCGCTATCGGGCCATCGAGAAAGAGCATGATATACTGACTGCCATACTTGATGAGGGCGTAAGGCTCGGATGCTTCAATCCACGCACGGTAGGAAGCGTATTTCCGGTATTGCTGATGATATTTCAGGGTCTGGAGCTGTCAGACCAGCATAATAATTACGAGCTGCTCCACGTGCAGCGGCGCACTATCCGTGCCCATATCAAACGTCTGCTTGTGGCCGGAGTAGAGATAGACAATAGTAACGCATAACCACGATAATCAAATCATGTACATCAACGCAACAGGATTTTATGTGCCGGCTGAAAGAGTCGACAATGAATACTTCAAAGACGTCAACGGATTGACAAGTGACTGGATTGTAAAGCGTACGGGTATAGTGACCCGTTCAAAGGCAGGTGAGGGCGAAGGCCATAATTCAATGGGTCTGGCTGCGATAGCCGACGCTGTGAAGAGTCTGCCTTACGATATCAAGGATGTCGACCTTATCGTGTCGGCTTCTTATTCACCCTATGACACCGTAGCTACTCTCGCTCACATTGCACAGCGCGAATACAACATCGAGGGTGCCCGTGCGGTATATGTATCGGCTGCATGCTCATCGTTTGTCAACGGTCTGGAGATTGTCGAGACCTACTTCAAGGCAGGTAAGGCTAAAAAAGCCCTGTTGGTGTGCTCGGAACACAATACATACTATTCCAATCCGACCGATCCCAAGGCAGGTCACCTGTGGGGTGACGCCGCTGTGGCCTATTTCCTTTCGGCCGACAAGGTGGCTGATACCGACCTTAAGGTAAAGGAGATATTCACCTGCGGTCTTGGTAACGTAGGCAAGGGTCCGGAAGGCGTGCTGCTCCGTCCGAAAGAAG
The DNA here is from genome assembly GCA_964541165.1 of uncultured Muribaculum sp. Classification (GTDB taxonomy): domain Bacteria; phylum Bacteroidota; class Bacteroidia; order Bacteroidales; family Muribaculaceae; genus Muribaculum. Next base: position 5,323 of record CAZIPQ010000024.1, on the reverse strand, counting down.
GTGGTATCATGATGCCCGACGGAAAGGATGTGTTTGTCAACGCTTGTCAGCAGATGATCCGTGCTCTTGATGCCGTGACCAAGCCTCATGGCCTTACTCCGAGCAAGCTCACTTATATAATCACCCATCAGGCCAACAAGCGCATTGTGGCTCAGGTGGCCCATCAGCTTGATCTTACCGATGACCACTTCCTGAACAACATAGAAGAGCTCGGCAATACCGGTTCGGCCAGCTGTGCGCTGGTATTCGCTCAGGAGCGCGACCGCTTCAAAAAGGGTGACAACGTGGGCCTCACCGTATTTGGCGGCGGATATTCGTGCGGAGCTTTTTTGGTGGAGATATAATAAATCGTTATCTTTGCGGTGCCGTCGGAAACTATTCCGGCGGCACCACAACGTATATTCTAACATAAATATTTAAGTATATATGAAACTGCTTGAAGGAAAGACCGCGCTCATTACCGGTGCAGCCCGCGGTATCGGCAAGGCCCTTGCACTTCGCTTCGCCGAAGAGGGTGCCAACATTGCATTTACTGACCTTGTAATTGACGAAAACGGTGAGGCCACCGAGCGTGAGATCGCCGCTCTCGGAGTAAAGGTGAAAGGCTACGCCTCAAACGCCGCTGATTTCAATCAGACAAAGGAGGTTGTGGAGAAGGTTAAAAATGATTTTGGCCGTATCGACATCCTTATCAACAATGCCGGTATCACCAAGGACGGTCTGATGATGCGTATGACTGAGGCTCAGTGGGATGCCGTAATCGCCGTAAACCTCAAGAGTGCGTTCAACTTCATCAATGCCGTGCTTCCTATCATGATGCGTCAGCGTGGTGGCTCTATCATCAACATGGCTTCGGTAGTAGGAGTACACGGCAATGCAGGCCAGGCTAACTATGCCGCTTCTAAGGCCGGTCTTATCGCACTTGCCAAGTCTATCGCTCAGGAAGTCGGCAGCCGCGGCATCCGTGCCAACGCCATTGCTCCTGGTTTCATCGAGACAGCCATGACAGCCGCTCTTCCCGAAGAAGTACGTGCCGAATGGGCAAAGAAGATACCTCTGCGTCGTGCCGGTCAGGTAGGCGATATCGCCAATGTGGCTGTGTTCCTCGCTTCCGATATGTCAAGCTATGTTACCGGTCAGGTAATACAGGTTGACGGCGGTATGAACATGTAATAACGCCGATGCTGACATACAATACACAACTGAAGCGACTCATTTTGCCGGAATACGGGCGCAATATCCAGCAGATGGTGGATTACTGCCTGAGTATTCCTGACCGGGAGGAACGTACAGTGTGTGCTTATTCCATAATCGCGTCGATGGGGAATCTATTTCCCCATCTGCGCGATACTGATGATTTCAAGCACAAGCTGTGGGATCATCTCGCCATTATGTCTGACTTCAAGCTTGACATAGATTATCCTTGCGAGATTATCCGTCCGGAGAGTCTCGACACACGTCCCGAACCGCTCGACTACCGTCGCCCTCGCATACACTACCGTCATTACGGCAGTTACGTGGAGAGCATGATTGCCAAGGCTATGGAAATGCCGGAGGGTGAGGAGCGTGATGCTTTTGTCATTCTTGTAGCCAATCACATGAAAAAAGTGATGCTTCAGGTCAATCCCGACGGGGTGGACGATGCCAAGATATTCAGCGATCTTGCCGAATATACACACGGCGCCATACGCCTTGATCCGTCGACTTGCCGGCTGCATCAGTTTAAGGTTGCGCCCGTGCAGGCGACAACCGGAAAAAAGAAGAAAAAGAAGTAAAATCCCTAATACCGACTGATGAGCACTTTTATCGTTGAAGGCGGTCATGAACTTCATGGCACGATCGAACCACAGGGAGCCAAAAATGAGGCTCTTGAAGTGATATGCGCCGTTCTGCTGACTCCGGAACGCGTGGTGATCGACAACGTACCTGACATTCTTGATGTCAACAACCTTATATCGATGCTCTCGGAAATCGGGGTAAAGGTCCAGCGTCTGTCTCCTCATTGTTATTCGTTTCAGGCCGATGAGCTTGATCTTGAATACATGGAGACTCCCGAGTATCTGCGCAAGTCAGCGTCGCTGCGTGGCTCGGTAATGTTTGTTGGTCCTATGATAGGCCGTTTCGGACGCGCGGTGTTACCTAAACCTGGCGGTGACAAGATTGGTCGTCGTCGCCTTGACACACACTTTATCGGTATTCAGAAACTGGGCGCGAAATTTGACTACGACGAGAATCTGCGTGCCTACTGTATTCATGCCGACAAGTTGAAGGGATGCTACATGTTGCTTGACGAGGCTTCGGTGACCGGTACTGCCAATATAATCATGGCTTCGGTGCTTGCCGAAGGTACCACTACTATCTACAATGCTGCCTGTGAGCCATACATACAGCAATTGTGCCGTATGCTGAACAGCATGGGAGCCGATATCAAGGGTGTCGGATCCAATCTTCTTACCATCAATGGGGTAGACGTGCTTCACGGTACTGAACACCGTATGTTGCCTGATATGATCGAGGTAGGCAGTTTTATCGGCATGGCGGCAATGACCGGCAGTGAGATAACGCTTAAAAATGTAGGCTACGATGATCTCGGAATTATGCCTGACAGCTTCAGCCGTCTTGGTATCGGCATAGAGCGTCGCGGTGATGATATAGTAGTGCTCGGCAGCGAGGACGGTTACAGTATAGAGACCTTCATGGATGGTTCCATAATGACCTTTGCCGATGCTCCCTGGCCCGGTCTGTCACCTGACTTGCTCAGTATATTTCTGGTAGTGGCCACTCAGGCCCGCGGCAGTGTCCTTATACATCAGAAGATGTTTGAGAGCCGTCTTTTCTTCGTGGACAAACTTATCGATATGGGTGCTCAGATCATCCTTTGTGATCCCCACCGTGCAGCTGTCATCGGATCGGGCCGTCTGCACTCACTGAAAGCCACCAATATGGTGTCGCCTGATATACGAGCCGGTATCGCTATGCTGATTGCTGCAATGAGTGCCCGCGGCACAAGCCACATCCACAATATTGACCAGATTGACCGCGGATATGAGAATATCGACCGCCGACTCAATGCTCTCGGAGCACATATAATGCGTGTGTCATAAATATCACGGCCGAAGATGATAACTGAAGAGGAAATAATTGAGATCGGCACCATCGGTAAGCCTCATGGCATCAAGGGTGAGCTCAATGTTGCTGTTGATGAGGATGTCGACCTGGAGCGTCTTGAAAAGATAGCGCTGTCGATTGAGGGCATATATGTCCCGTTTTTCATAAATAACATCCGTCCCAAGCGTATCGATACTGTAATCATGGAGATTGACGGTATCGACGATGAGCGCAAGGCCGCTGAGCTGACCAATAAGACCGTTTATGCCTTTGTTGCCGACGAAGTCAAGGAGGAGCGGGATGATGACGGAGGTATGTATGCTTCGGATCTTATCGGATATACGATAGTGCATGCTGACGGACGTCCTGTCGGCAAGATTACCGATATTAACGACAGCACGGACAATGCGCTGTTTATTGTCGATCTCGGTAACGGACGTACGACTTATCTGCCGATTGCCGATGATCTTATTGATGAGATAAACGAAGAAAAGAAATACATTGCGATGACGTTGCCCGAGGGTATCCTTGATCTTTGATCAGTCCCAGAGCATATCGCGCACGGCATATCGCGGCCGGTGTTTCACTTCGGTAAAGATCTTTCCGATATATTCTCCCACAATACCTATGCTTATTAACATCAGGCTGCCTAAAAACCATACTGACAGCATGATCGACGTCCATCCAGAATAACTTTGTCCCGAAAAGTAAGCGGAGAGTACATAGACGGCCACTGCAATGTCGGCTAAAAGGAGCAGGCATCCTGTCAGGAATATGAGCCTTATCGGCTTGGATGTGAATGATGTTATGCCGTCAATCGAGAAACTAAGCGACGATTTCAGCGGATACTTTGATTTACCTGCCACACGCTCCTGGCGGTTGTAGGTCACCGTGGCTGTATTAAGTCCGAGCATCGGCACGATGCCACGCAGATATAGATTACTTTCTCCGTATTCGGCAAGCATATCGAGTGCGCGGGCACTCATCAGGCGGTAATCGGCGTGATCATATATCATGTCGACGCCGGCATGACGCTGCATCTTATAAAATGTATGGGCTGACGTGCGTTTAAGCCAGGAATCGGCTTTACGGCTGGCCCTTACTCCATACACTATTTCGGCTCCTTCGGTATATAAGCGCACCATGTCGCGTATTGCCTCCGGATCGTCTTGCAGGTCGGCATCAATGGTAATCGCTGCGTCACAATGCCCCCTGACGGTATTGAGGCCGGCCATGAGCGCATACTGGTGACCGCGATTATGAGCCAGGCGCAATCCTTTGACTCTTTCGGGCATGTCAGCGTGCAGCCGGCTTATTACTGCCCATGTACAGTCATGGCTGCCGTCGTCACTGCATAGCAGATAACTGGCGGCAGCCACTTGTGAGGTTTCAATCATTGCATCAAGTAGCCCGATAAGCCGGTTTACGGTCAACGGGAGGGCCTCCTCCTCGTTATAGCACGGCACTACTATGGCAATGACTGGCGGTTGCATGAACAATCAATAATTGCGGGCAAATATCACGCGACGGGCCGACGGTTTGCCGGTCACCATACATACGCCCGGTGTTGTATCGCCGTCAAGAGGTATGCAGCGAATTGTGGCCTTGGTCTCCTCCTTGATGCGCTCCTCGGTTTCGGTTGTGCCATCCCAGTGGGCGAGGATGAAGCCGCCTTTTTCGATCTCCTTCTTGAACTCGTCGTAGGTGTCGACGGTGCGTGTCATTGACTGACGGAAGTCAAGAGCTTTCTTATATATATTGTTCTGTATATCTTCAAGGAGATTCTTGACAAATTCAGCGATGCCTTCAAGCGGCTCTACCTGCTTTTCGAGAGTGTCACGGCGCATTACCTCGACGGTGCCGTTCTCAAGGTCACGTGCACCGATGGCGAGGCGTACGGGCACACCCTTCAGCTCATAGTCGGCAAACTTGAAGCCCGGACGACGGTTGTCGGCATTATCATACTTGACGCTGATGCCGAGGGCACGGAGTTCATCAACTATAGGAGCGATAGCCTTGTCGAGTTCGGCAAGCTGCTCGTTGTTTTTGTAGATAGGCACAATCACCACCTGAATAGGTGCAAGGTGAGGAGGCAGTACGAGGCCGTTGTCATCGGAATGGGTCATGATGAGAGCTCCCATAAGTCGGGTTGATACGCCCCATGAAGTGGCCCATACATATTCAGGCTTGTTGTCGCGGTTGACAAATGTCACGT
>CAZIPQ010000023.1:4448-21871 GCA_964541165.1 uncultured Muribaculum sp. | reverse complement strand
CCGGTTTCATTTTGCAACGTGACACGGAAAATAGCCGTCAAATGTTTCAAATGCAGCTCCGGAATCACACCATCCTCTTCCGCCGTCACTATATCATACATGCGTAACATAAAGTGCATGTGTTCCATTGGAGATAATGCATCCGGATTCTTCACAATACTTTGATCAGCATATCCACCATGTGCTTCATACCAAATCGCATTTGTGTATCCGTTAGCTTCGGCTAAATCGCTCGAAGCAGCCTGGCCAAGAATGGCAAGCAATACATCTCCTGCTTTTAACGAAAATTCTGGATATTCGGATAAAGATTCGAATGTTGCTTTTCCATCAGTCACATCAGTCAACATCAATACCGGAGTCTCCTTTTGTGAGTCTTGATGATTTTCTGCGAAACTTGATATATTGAACAGAGTTATATAATCGGTTTCACGGCCATCTGTAAATGCGTTTTTAACCCACATAAATTCCTCGCTGTCCCTATCAGTGTTCCCGTAAGAGATCACAGCCCGTGATTTACCTGAAGCATCGGGAAGTGATGCCGTAACCTTAAGTATCCGTTTAGGCGCAGGATCATCAGCCTGAGTTAACTCCGACTGACAGGAAAACATGGCTCCCAGAAATGGGAGCAATATCAAGAGCTTATTTAACTTCATACACTTATTCCCAAAAAGTTCCAAAAAGTAATATCAAAAATCAGTCCCATACTCCCCCGTTGTCAAAACCGGGTGCACTTGCGGTAAGGATGGGCTGCTCAAGTTCGAGATTCACAACCTCAAATTCAGGTTTTACGTAAGGCTTCTTTGTTTCGTTCTCGTTCATAATTATTCTGCGTTTGATTCTTTTACCATGCAAAGGTAATGATTTATATCAGTTTTACTATATCTTATATGTAATAATTTAACGTCAGTAATACCACTATTATTCTATTCGCGGACATAATGTAACATTTTATAACCTGCAAATTCTCCTGACCTTAATCTATATTACCTCTTCATAAACTACTCCACCACGTTTATCTCCTGCCATTTGCCCAGGATGTCGGAAACGTCGGCTCTTGCAATATCCTCAGCTACGTCATATTCCTCACACAGCCGGTCAACCAGCGCGTCCATAGTAAAGCAACCCATCTTCCGGGCCTCTTTCCACAGCCACGCAGCCGTTTCGTTCAGCACCAGAAGCTTGCCGAAGTTGACGGCATCGAGTCCCTCACCGATTATCACGGTCTCACCGCACACTTCGCGCAGCACAAATCCATCCTTTATCTTCATATCTTATTGTATATCGCTAATAAATACCTTCTTACCGGGCGCAGCCAATACCACAGCCTTGCCTTAAATCGCCGCCGGGGAGCGTACAGATAATGTCTCTTACCGTCACCGGTCACCACATGCGTGGCAAGAGCCTTAATATCATTGAAGTCACACCGCTCCACGCCCGCCAGGTTACCGTCGCCCATCAATGTGACCCGATCGCCGTCAATGCGGATAATCCGGTGCACCACGTAGCGGCGCCCGTCGACCAGTGCAAGGACCACATCGCCCCTTTTAGGCGAAATCGGCTTCTGCAGGATCACGCTATCCCGTCCGCCGACAATAAACGGCAGCATGCTGCGTCCCGTCACAGGCAGCGTGACGCTCACGCCGTCGTCAACCAGCCTCAACACTTCATCTATGATCTCTCGGTCAGTCATTCAGGCCAACAGTTATCGCTGTATTGCAGATTTCAGCAGCCTCGCGGTCGGGCAGACATTCCAGATGCCATACCGGTACATTTTTCGCCAGCCAGTTCTCTGTGTCATGCAGGCCATCGGCAATCTTCTTATCCCACCGCTTTCCGCTGATATTGGGCAGCAGCGCGGCATATACCCTGACTCCGTTCAGACGACTTATCCTGTTATGCGGAGCCTGACTCAACGTCACGATCGCACCCAATGGACAGCTGACGTTGCGATAGCATGGTGTCTTGCCGCTCCACGGGCTTCCATAGACCATGGCCCGGCCATCATTGCTGATTCGCACCACCGGATTGTCGTCATTTATCAACTCCACTCCGGCGATATGTTGCCGCCACAACGCGGCATGTGTACTTTTGCCGGTACCGCCCGGTCCTATAAACATATAGCCCTTACCGCCATGACTTACGACCGCAGCATGAAACAACACTGTCCTTTCGGCAGCTGTCGCCAGCACATACGCCACCATCAGCGCATTGTCAATAGCCAATTTCCTATATCGTCCGGTCACTATTAACCGCCCTTCCCGATAATCCTCAGAACACGTCAGGCAGCCTGCCGTAACACCGTTCAACTGAAATTCAAAGACGGGCAGAGAGTCAGCCGTTTTGCCGCATATTATCGTCTGGCCCTCATCCTCCTGCCGCAAATCTTCCGAATAAGCAGGAATCTCACCGGTCACGATACGCAGTTCGAAAGCCGGATGCAGCGAAGGGGAATGTTCCATGATAGCAAACGGCTCATAGCCGGTCATCAGCCTACGATCCTCATCGTCGGCCGTCACACAGAAAATATGCCCTGCTACTGAGTAGCGTCTCGTTTCTATCATGTCGGAAAAACTGATTACAGCAATGCAAGGAGCGCCTGTACATCATCTTCAGTGGTGGCCCAGTCGGTCACGAAGCGCACGGGAGTCTCTTTCTCCCGCTTCGGCCCCCAGAGGCTGAATGAGGCGTAACTCTTCAGCGCATCAATCTTATCGTTGGGGAGCAGGAAAAACTGCTGGTTGGTCGGAGAGTCTATGTACGGTCTGTAGCCCCGTTCCACGAGTCCGGCCTTGAGCATCATTGCAAGTCCTACGGCATGGCGCCCTATCCTTTCATACAGATCATCGCTGAACAGGGCCTGAAACTGCACCCCGAGCAAGCGTCCTTTTGCAAGCGTCGCGCCGTGAAGCTTAATGAACGAGACAAACCGCGGCAGCAGTTCAGGGCGCCGGGTCACGACAGCCTCGCCAAACAATGCTCCGCACTTTGTACCGCCGATATACAATACGTCGCAAAGAGCGGCAATATCTTTCAATGTCAATTCTCCGCCCTCGGCGGTCAGGCCGTAGGCCATGCGTGCGCCGTCGACATAAAGCGGCAATGAATACTCCCGACACACCTCGGCGAGCTCCTCGAGCTCCTTGCGCGAATAGATGGTGCCAAGCTCGGTGGGATAAGAGATATAGACCATCGCCGGACGCACCATATAATGATTGGTGTCATCGGCATAAAAATCCGTCACATACTTCCGCACCTCATCAGCCCTGAGCTTGCCGTCATGATCGGGCAGCGAGAGAATCTTATGGCCGCCCGCCTCTATCGCGCCGGCTTCATGCACGTTGATATGAGCGGTATCGGCCGCGATGACTCCGTCGTTATAGTCCAGCAGCCGTCCGATTACCACGGCATTTGCCTGAGTGCCACCCTCGAGAAAATACACCTCGCCATCCGTGATGCCACACTTTTCAAGGATAAGCTTGCGCGCAGCATCGCAGAAAGAGTCGCATCCGTAACCGGGAGTATGAAGTCCGTTGGTCTCGACAAGCGCTTTCAGCACCTCGGGATGAGCGCCCACCATGTAGTCAGAGTCAAAATATATCATTGTGTTTCAGTTAGTGTCAATAGGGAACCTTAAAGGCCGAGATATTTCTTGAACAGCTCAACCGACCTGTTCATAATCAGGGCTTCCGGAAACTCGGTCTCGGCAAGTAGAGGATAAAGATACTCATACGAGGCGATATCAAACGATATATGGGCATCGCTGCCGAGGATCACCGGCACCTCATAGCGTTTGCACAGACGCAGTATCTCAAGATTGTTGGCCAGCGCCGACTCCTTATGCCTGATCGGCTTGAGGGAGCTGTTGTTGATCTCAAGGAGCGTGCGACTCTCGCGTGAGGCAATCACCAACGGCTCAAAATCGAGTTCGGCGGTACCGTCGCCGGGATGACTGATAATGTTGACATACGGATGGCGTATAGCTTTTTCCACACCGGCAGTGTTCTCGTCGCGCGTACCCCACTTATAGCACAGCGAATGGATACCGGCAATCCTGATGTCAAGACGCGACATCATGTCGTCGTCCATATCCAGATTTCCTTCTCCATCAAGTATATTTATCTCAGCACCAAGCAGAAGCTCCACACCATACATCATTCGTGGGACCACATGCAAATTCCTGAAATATATAGGGTCACAGGTTCCGGGAATACCGGGTGTATGCTCCGTTATACCAAGCAGGCGCAGCCCCTTTTCCGAAGCGGCCATAGCCATCTCCTGAATGGTGCTGAACGCATGCCCGCTCGCAAGCGTATGTGTATGGACGTCTAATTCTATCTTCATAACAGCCTGCAAAATTACTTAAATTTAGGGAAACGGCACATCCGCTGACCCACTATTTTCACTCCGCACAGACACACTTACAGATGACAACCAACCAGTTCAGGCGGCCAGAATGAAGAGGATGAGATAGTTTTCGATATCATGGCCAAGTATGCGCCTTATCTTGTCAATCATGCGTGCCTTACGCTTTTTCACCGCGATCTCCGACACGTGCAGCATTTCCGCAATCTCCGCATTTTTCAATCCGGCCTCAAAACTCAAGCGGAATATCTCACGGTAGATCTCCGGAAGCGCGTCCACGGCCCTGTATATCACATCAAGCGCATCCTGATAGATGATTGCAAGCGAGATATCTTCCTCCACATCGTCGCTGATAAGTGTATGATGGAATATATAGTCATGGTCACAGTCAGCCCTGCGGATAAGATCAATGACACGGTTGCGTATACTCATAAAGAGCGCGTTGCGCCAGTGAGTGATGCTCTTATAATCGGACCGGTGAAGGTAACACTGAAATATCGCATCCTGCACACAATCCTTCGCCAGATATGACAGCTCCTCCCCCGCAATTTTACGGGCATAACGCAGCAGCGAAGGAAACACAAAAGTATAGAACGGCTTCAGGTTTCCTTGCACAAACTCCTCAAATATGTAGTCATAATCGGGCATGAATGCAACAGTGTTTACAGGATCACCTGACAAAAATATATCTTTTAATCGGTTCATCCAAACAGTAACAAAAAAATTTAAAAATATGTATACTACTTAATATTTCGTCCGTAATAAGAGTAAATAACATTCATTGCTTTATCTGATGGCAAAAGTAAGCGATATTAACAAATATTTGTTCCTGAAACAATTGACCGGAAAGATCACTCAGGAAGAAAAATCGGAACTAAAGGAATGGAGAGACCTGACTCCGCGCCAGCGCTCTTTATACGATACAATTCTGGATACTTCAGAGCTTACACGTGAATATCGCCAGCGCTCACTGGTCGATACCGACGCAGCCTGCAGGGAGATGGAGACACGTATCGCGTCAGCCGAGGCTCCCCGACGCCAGCGACGCAGAATGATGGCCTGTGCAGCCGCAATAGCCCTACTGCTGCTTGGCGGTTTAATCTGGAATTACACCCGACACATCACTCCGGGCACCGAATCCGACGGTACATCGCCGGCACCCGCTGACAGCATCTATGCCTGCGACACCCCGATCAAGCCCGGCGTCACAAAGGCATTCCTCCGCAATCCGGCAGGACAAAGCATCACGCTTGGAGCAACGGATACTCTTGTTGACAGCCGGAATCTGCTGTCACAGCTCCCGACTGACTCACATGCCGCCTCAGAAAAACTATGTCTTGAAGTGCCGCGCGGAGGCGAATTCAAAATAATCCTCGAAGATTCGACAATCGTATGGCTCAACTCCGAATCGACACTCCGCTATCCGCAGACATTCGGCAGTGCCGAGCGGCGCGTACAGGTGAGCGGCGAGGCTTATTTTGCCGTAGCCAAGGATCCGTCGCGGCCGTTCTATGTTGAGACTAGCGGACAGGTAATCCAGGTATATGGCACGACGTTCAATGTCCGCGACTATCCTGACGACAACAATACATACACGACTCTCGAAAGCGGCTCGATAACCCTCCGCAAACTGTCAGGCAAGAACAGCGGTGAGTTGTTCCTGTCGCCCGGCCATCAGGCAATATTCGACAAGGACAACGCAACTATAACCATGACCACCGTCACACCTCACATCATAACCGGCTGGCGCCATGGACGGTTTGTCTTTGAAGGACAGACACTGCGCAACATCATGCGGGATCTGGCAAGATGGTACAACTTCGATTTCGAATTTACTGACAAATCGGTTGCCGACATAGTGTTCAGCGGCAGTATACCACGCTATTCCGACTTCAAGACAGCCATTACAATACTTGAAAATTGCGGAGACATAGCATTTGACATATCGGCCGACCGGGTTACCGTATCTCTTATGTAGCAACAATCATATTTCTTATTCATCAACCAATCATCATTTTATGAGACGTCACATTATTCTAACGCTCATAGTCTTGTGTCTGCTGCCGATCGGGGCGCTGGCACGCAACTATAGTGCGACGTTCAGGGGCAACAATATGAAGAGTGCCCTTGAGGTGCTAACTAAAGCCACCGGCTACGAATTCGTCTACCAATCGGCGCTCGCCGACAAGATCGACCGTACCGTAAGTGGCGACTACACCGACATGCCTCTCGAGCGGCTGCTTGACCTTACACTGACCGACCAGTTAGGACTGAGCTACAAGATAGTCGACAAAATCATTTCGCTTAGCAAGGCCGCGCCGGCCACTCCTCTTGTTGTCACCGTCACAGGTACAATCACTGACGAGGAGGGCACTCCGATGGCAGGGGCCACGGTAGCCCTGCGCGGTACAAATCAGGGCGTTATCGCCGATGTCGACGGTAACTTTTCGCTCCCGGTAGATGCCGTAAATCCCGTCATGAATGTATTTTATGTCGGAATGCGTCCCTACGAGCTTCTGCTCACCGCCGCCAACACCGCCCGTCCGCTCTCTATAGTTCTCAAGCGCGATGCCACACTGATGGATGAAGTGGTGGTGACAGGTTACCAGAACATCAAGCGCGAGAATGCCACAGGAGCATTTCAGGTGCTGACCTCCAAAGATATCGATGCACGAACCCTCTACTCACTTCAGGAAAATCTCGAAGGCAAGGTGGCCGGTCTTGTAAGCCGCAATGACGACATGCAGATACGCGGCGTAGGCACAATGTATGCTTCACGCACACCGCTGATCGTAGTCGACGGATTGCCTATATCGGGAACACTCGATGACATAAATCCCTACGATGTCGACAAGATCACAGTCCTCAAGGATGCTGCTGCGGCAGCCGTGTATGGAGCGCGCGCATCCAACGGCGTGATCGTCATCACCACCAAACGCTCACTCACTGACCGTCTCGACGTAAGTTTCAACGCCGACCTCAATTTTTCGGAAAAGCGCAATTATGATGACCTGTACCTGCTCGACGGCGACGGCCTCATGCAGCTTGAGGAAAACAACTTCAACTGGATCATGGCCCGAAAAAATCCGGCTGAGGAGCTTGAATACCAGTACTCACGACGCGGAAACATCTGGAACCCGTTTAACCGTCTGCTGATGCAGCGCTATACAGGCGACATTACCGATGACCAGTTCAACACCCAGCGTGCCATCTGGACCGGCAATAACTACCGCAAGGAGTGGCAGGACTACATGGAGCACAGCCGCCTGCAGCAGACCTACAATCTTACCGTACGCAACCGCGGCAATTACCTCAGCAGCAATCTCACCGTAAACTGGCACGGCGACAATACAATGCTGAAGAATCAGTACAATAACAATCTGTATCTATCCTATATCGGCGATCTCAATCCGGCAAAATGGATTGACCTGCAGTTTGGCATAACCCTGCGCAACAACAGGACAAAGGAACATGCTGCCGGCCTCGTGGACTATATCGAGTCAACCAGCTTCCCCGCTTACCTGAGTATGGTCAACCCTGACGGTACTCCCGCACGACTTCAGGCTGCCGTGTATCTTGAGGAGCCTTCACTCAGCAATCCTTCGCTGGGTCTTAAAGACGAGGGCTTCGTACCTTACGACGAACTCAACACCAACTACACTACTTCGCGCGAGACATATACACGCTCTTACCTCCACGTAAACATATATCCGGTAAACGGCCTCAAACTGTCGGCAATGGGACAGTATGAGGATATTTCAACCCGTTCGGAAAAGGAGATGAAGGGCGATTCCTACAATATGCGCCACCTTTATAACCTTTTCACCTACAATGGCAAGCATCTGCTTCCCGAAGGCGGAAAACTGGTCAACAACTCAGGCGAAGCCAACTACTATACCCTGCGTTTCCAGGCCAACTACGCCCGCAAATTTGCCGAGCGCCATCATGTTGATGCACTGGTAGGTTACGAATACCGCCAGACATTCTCCAAGACTCAGACAGGCACACTTTTCGGTTATGACCCGCAGACTCTCACCAACGGTAACGGCAAACTGAACATGGGCGACCTCTATAACGCCGACGCTACCGACCTCGGCCGTCTGTACTCGGCATGGGATGGCTACAGCACTTCGGAGGCCGGCCGCAACACATGGGTGAAGCACCGCTACAAATCATATTACGGAACCCTGCACTACACCTATGACGCCCGCTATGCCGTGTCAGGAAGCTACCGTATAGATGAGTGTGACCTTTTCGGCGCCGACAAGAAATTCCGCCGCCGTCCTCTTTGGTCAGTCGGCTTGAGCTGGAACGCCCAGAACGAGTCATTCATGCATGACCTTACCTGGCTTAACATCCTGAAGCCCCGCTTCAGCTACGGTGTCACCGGTAATATCAATTCGGGATACTCTTCATATCTTACAGCCTCGATAGGCATAAACGCACATACAGGCGACAAGCTCGCGGTTGTCACCACTCCCCCCAATGACCAGTTGCGCTGGGAAAAGACCAGAACCACCAACTTCGGTATCGACTTCGCCTTCTTGAACTACCGCATCAACGGTAGCATCGACATGTACCACAAGAAAGGCTCCGATGTGCTCAGCCTTATCGACGTCGATCCGTCGACCGGCTTCAACCAGATGCTCAACAACAACGCCATGACGACCAACCGCGGTATTGAGCTCCAGCTTGACGCCGACATACTGCGCGCCTCGACAAGCAACGACCTCGGCATAAACCTTGCCTTTGCCATCGCCTACAACAAGAACAAGATCAGCCGTCTTAACTATAAGGCCACAAGCGGTTACAGCGCGTTGACCTCCTATCACGAAGGCTTCCCGGTCAACTCGATCTATTCTTACCTCTTTGACCACATCGAGACCGACGACGAGGGATATCAGCAGATCGTATGGCAGAAGGCTGATGGCTCGACACATGACTCACGCCTGTATTCAGGTGCCGACTTCGATGCCGATGACGTGATATATTCGGGAGGCCTCGACCCGACATGGAGCGGCAGCCTTACCCCAACCATCACATGGAAGGGATTTTCACTCAGCGCCATGTTTGTGTGGTACACCGGCCATTACATGCGCCCCTACTCCTCAATCTGGCGGTATAACACCGGCATTAACTACGGCAACAATTCGTCACAGAGCGATCTTGACTGGTGGAACCTGCCGGAAGAGCAGCGTGCCAACATTCCCGGCAACGGTTACATGATGTATCAGACCAATGTGTCATCATCCGATGCCGTCTACAGCAGCGCCAATATCGACCATGCCGATTATGCCAAGCTTCGCAACCTCGTCCTGTCCTACAATTTCCCGACCCGCCTGTGCCGCCGCCTGCACATGCAGCAGATACGTCTGCGCCTCCAGGCCAACGAGCTGTGCACATGGGTGCGCAACAGCGCCGGACTTGACCCCGAGGCCGTATCATCGACCGGCAATCTGAGCTTCAGAACTCCGCGCAGCTATACCGTAGGACTTTATGTCAACTTCTAAAAAAGACAACTTATGAAAATACATCGTTATATATTACCGCTCGTCATGGCCGTGACCATGGCTTCATGTGATACCGACATAGTGCCGCGCGGCCAGTCGGTGCTCGGCACAGCCGCCGAGCTCGAATATCTGCTCAACGGCGTATACGTGCTTGTAAAACCGTCAACCGATCTCGGCATCGTAGTCAATGAGACATACGGTGAGGTGAGAAGCACAGTGGTTAATCAGATCAGCAACACCAATACGCTGGCTGCGGCTTACCTATCTTATGACGAGTCGGTCGACCGCAACGGTCTCAGCACCGCCGACAACCGTTATACCTCCATTTACAAGAATATAAACAACCTCAACATCATCCTTAACAAAATCGGCGAGGCATCAGGATCGGCTGAGGAGAAAGCCCGCATATCAGCGGAGGCCCACATGCTCCGCGGCTATATGTACTATCTCGCCGCAACCATATATGCCGCCCAGTATGACAACGCTACCTGCGACAAGAACAACGGTATAGTCTACACTGACAATTATGCCGTGGAAGCCAAGCCGCAGCTCACCGTCGGCGAAATCTGGAACAAGATATTGGAAGACTGTGACGATGAGTATATCGCGCTGCTTCCGGAAACAGCCTCTTACCTCCGCTGCTCACGGGCTACCGGCAACGCGATCAAGGCGAAAGTCCTGTTTCAGATGAAACGCTACCCTGAAGCGCTGACGTATGCTCAGGCCGCGCTAAAGCTTAACTCCAATATCGAGGATCGCCGCACCATCGAGGCTGCCGGCACATGGACCGCATCGGGAGAGGATGCCAACAACCTGATCTATATCCCCGCTCTGTCATTCGCCCAGCGCAGTTCATGCCCTACCTACGAGCAGCTCTCCATCGAGACCACCAACCTGTTTGAACCGGGCGACATGGTAAAAGAATATGCTTACATGCATGCGGCCTATAAGGGATATGCGACATATCTGGCATGGAACCCGACCTACGGCAAGCGCGATTCAGGCGTGACCGGTTGTGTGGAATATTCTTACGGCGGCACCTATCTCAATCCGTGGGGCATCACCGTCGAGCGCATCATGTATCTTGCAGCTGAATGTCTGATACGCGGCGGCAAGATCGCCGATGGAATGGGCCTGATCAACGACGTGCGCGAAAAGCGTATTCACCCTGATGTCTACCGGCCGTTTGAGGCTTCTACCGAAGCCGAGGCCATGGCACTGCTGCAGCGCGCCAAGTTTATCGAGAGTATCGCATCTTACGAGAACTTCTTTGACCGCAAGCGCTGGAACAGCGAGGCTCAATACAAGGCTCCCGTCACGAGGAATCTCCCCGACATCGGCACATACACCGTTTCACCCGAGAGTCCTCTGTGGATAATGCCTATGCCGATCCAGGTATTCCAGAACAATCCTAATGTGACGTCAAACATCTGAAATCCAATATCCTTTCATCAACTGATGGCATTGCGGCCCAACCTCCGCAATGCCATCTTTGCATATAGCATCGGTTCAGCAGCATTTTTCGCGGGGAGCATGGGTATATTAAAATTTCTTTGTAACTTCAAGGCAAAATATATCAGTCTATGAGCAAGGATAATGATACTGGCGTCGTGTACGTCCTGACCAATGCGATGATGCCGGGTATTGTCAAAATCGGCATGACAACCCGTAAGGATGTGCAGGCACGGATGAAAGAGCTTTACGGCACAGGCGTGCCGCTGCCATTCAAATGCGAATTTGCCTGTTCGGTAAAAGCCAGCCGGTGCAAGGAGCTGGAGCATGCCCTGCATCTGGCATTTCATCCTTACCGGATAAATCCCAACAGGGAATTTTTCCAGATCGAGCCCTATCAGGCCGTCGAGCTGCTTAAATTTATCGACAAATCGGCGACTGACCTCACCGACGAGGTTGCAAAAGATATTGACGACAACCTGACCGAGGAGGATAAGACCGCCATAGCCAACGAGGAGAAAAAGCAATCCAAACGACCGCCGCTCAACTTTGTCAGGATGGGCATTCCTGTCGGTAGCGTCCTCGTGTTTTGCAAGGACCATGCCGTGACCTGCCGGGTGTGTGCCGACCGCAAGGTAAACTATAACGGAGAGATAACCAGTCTGACCAGCATCACAAAAGAACTACTCGGGACAAAACACCGTCCCCAACCTACCCCCTATTGGGAATACAACGGACGCAACCTGCAGGATATCTACGACGAGACCTTCCCGTTTGAGGATTAGCATGAGTTGTCAGGCATCCGGATGACGCCCGGTAAGTCGCGCACCTACGGCCCGCAACATACCTATTGATTATGGTGCGCGACAACACTTTTGATGACAGCCGCGACTTTTTTGACAACATACTTGTTACATTAACCCGTTATACGTGTGCGGATGGCACTCGGCGATTCGGATAGGCAGCGATGATGCCAGTTTTTTTGTTAATCTGACGGAATAGAGGTTTAATTTTTCATTTTTTTGAATTATCTTTGTACGCTCTTGACTCTATCCGGTTTCAAGCAGTCCCCCTTTTGTATATAAACCTGTCAAAACAGAACCCTGATAAACGATATGAAACGACTTTTCGCCATAATAATACTCTCATTCGCAGTTGCGACAACATTTGCCCAGAGCCGCGGAGAAAACTTCAACAAGCAAGCCGATGAGGCTCTTGCCGCAAAGGAATACATCAAGGCCCGCTATCTGTATCTGAAAGCCTACGAGGCTTATGTGGGTGAAGGCAAGGCCGATGCAGCCATACCCTGTGCCGTGAATGTAGCCGCGCTGTACCACCGTGAGAATTATCACAAAGAGGCTTTCGAAATACTTTCTACTGCCGAGAGAGTGCTTAACGCCGTCGAAGAGTCATCGGAAAAGCCGAAGCCGGCACTCCACTACCCCATCGAGCGCGAACGTCAGAAGATGTTCATGAAGCTCCGCAACTCAGATCGCGCCAACTATTATCTGTCACGCATGCAGACATGGGCCCAGCAGGCCGGCGACAGCACGCTGACTGCCGATCTGCTCTCAGCCTCAGCCCAGCAGTACTACATGTTTGGCCAGACCGAAAAGGGTGATGCCGCTGTAAACAGCCTTATAGCTCTGTACGAGAAAAACAGCGACTATGACAAGGCCGGCGAATGTTATAAGGATCTGATCGACGTGGCCACACGCACCGGCAACACCCGGTTGATCACACGTGCCTACGACAAGTATCTCGCATGGTCTGACTCGGTGGCTGCCGTGAAAGCCGACTCCCGCTATGCCGCCCTGCAGAAACAATATGACGAGGCACAGGCCGAAATCGATGCACGCGACAGCTCGCTTACCGTCAAGACGACTATAATCATCAGCCTCTGCGTACTCGCCGCCATCCTTGCCGGCGTGCTGATATTCGGCGCCATCCTGCTGATGCGCTATATAGCCCTCACCCGCCGTCAGAAAAAGCAGATAGCCACCGCTCAGGCCCACAATGAGCTCAAGACCCGCTTCATCTCCAACATATCATCGCAGATGGAGCCCACGCTTGACACCCTCCCCCAGAATCTTCCCGCCGTGCAGGCTCTCCGGTCATTCAGCGGCCGCATACAGGAGCTTTCCGACCTTGAGTCGACGCTCTCTGACATCTATCCCACCGAGTCGGTTGACGTAACCAAATTCTGCCAGGAACTTGCCGACAATGTGAAGACACAGACCGCTCCCGACGTGACCGTCAGCGTCGATGCTCCACGCATCAGCATCCCCATCAGTCCCGAACCCCTGACCCGTGTGCTTGACCATCTGCTCACCAATGCAGCACTTCACACTCCGGCCGGCGGCAAGATATGGATTGAGTTCAAGAAGCGCGGACCGCACAACCTGCAGTTTATCATCACCGACAACGGCTCAGGCATCGATCCGGAGAAGCGCGTCGATCTGTTCAAGCCCTTTGCCGAAGTCCGCGATCTCACCAAGGGCGACGGTCTCGGCCTCCCCATCTGCTCGCTGCTGACCGCCAAGATGAACGGCGTCCTGCGCCTCGATGACACCTACACTCACGGAGCACGCTTCATCGTCGAGCTCCATCCCTGATGCACGTTCCACATCATTATAACGTCAGGGCTACCGCACATCTCACCGCGGTAGCCCTGATCATTTTACGGACGTCCAGGCATCACTGCCGGAAGCGTCCCTCCTTGCATGAATAACGCTTCTCAGAAGCGGCTTTTCTCAATATTTCCGGCACCACTCCCCTTATAGCGTGACCTCGCCGAATTGAAATTATACCTTACAGTAACCGATAAATCGCGTCTGTCATATATCTTGTCAGCGGCCACACGACTGAGTCCGTCATAAGTGATGAATGACTCACTCCACGTGGCAAACAGATCGTTCAGTTGCAGCTTTACGCTCCATCGGTCACCTCCGAACGATCTATATATGCCCGCATCACACTTCCACCGCCCCTTCACGTAAATATTCTCGCTATTGCCTGCTGTCTGCGCCGAAATATCAAGATCAAGCCATAAGTCCCATGGCAGATGCAACGCATTATTCCAGAGGAATATCCCGATCGGTCTGCTAAGCTTTAGTCTGACACCGCAATGCGTGAGTGTAAAATCCTGTTTTTCTACCGAAGCAGTAAGAGCAAGCCGCCACATACCCCAGAATACCGGGGAATAGTTTACCGATGCACTGATTGTGCTAAACCGCGGCATGTTCTCCATTTTAAGCAGGGTCACCTCTCCATCGGAGGCATACTGCGATGTCTGCCACATAAAATAATTCTTCGTAGAGCAGTAGTCAAGCATCACGATGACATCACGCCATTTAGCCGACAGCGAACAGTAATCCCGATAGACAGGCCGTAGCCCAGGATTACCTGACTCGTACATATAGCGGTCGATATACCTTATAGCCGAACTGAGCTGCGAAAACGCCGGCCGCGAAATTTTTCTGGCGTATGATAATGCAGTCACGACACTGCCTGCCGGAATGTCGACCGAAAGTGACGGAGCCAGATTATAATACCGGCGACAACGATCTTCCTGACGCATTCCCGACTGAAAATATTGCGACGAGGTATATTCCCATCGCAGCCCGGCGACCAATGATAGAGCCCCAAACGCCTGGCTTGTCTCAGCAAACAGGGCCCATGTGGTTTCTGCCGTGTTAACGTCACTGTCGGCAATATACTCCATGTTACCCGTATACAAATCCCCTCGGTGGATACTGTTTACTTCGCTTCCGAAACGTGCTTCACCGCGCCACGCCGGAAATGATGCCATGACATTGGCGGCAAGCAGGCGGTTGGTCACTTTATTCTTTGTCATGAACCGCCGATCGGCATTAAGCGATGACGTCTCGCTTTCATCGCTACGGCTGTCGTTGAACTGCCAAAGAGCGTCAATATTAGCGGTTAGCTGCCACCTCCCGATTCCACCCGTATAATAGGCGCTTAACAGATGCTGACGGTTATGCGTTTCCGATGCTGAGATATTATCAAGAGTCTCAGCAAACTCACTACCGATAAATCGTCTGGTTCCGGATATACCCGAGGTTGACGACGGACGGAAGGAGAAATCATAATATACTCCCCCATTGTGTGACTTTATTGCATAATTGACGCCTGTCTTGGCGTGATAGACAGGATATTTCGCTACTTCCTGACCTCTGTTAAGGAGTGTCACAATATCCGGTTTGAGATAGCGTACCGTTGTATTTTCGTACTGAGGTCTTTCTCGGTAATTTTCATAATTCAGGGTTCCGAAAAGGTCAAGTCCGCGCCACCGGTAATTAAAGTCAGTCTGCTGGAAAAGATACATGTATCGCTTGTAACCTGCGGTCGTACGGTCATTGAAAGAGAATCCCTCACCTGCGGGAGCCACGGTCGTGATACGTATGACGCAATTTGCCGACGTGGCATAGCGGGAGCCCGGTGACATAACCACGTCAACACTCTTTATACGTGAGGACGCGATTAATTCAAGCTCCGCCACGTCGCGCACGCGACGCCCGTCAATATAAACCAGCGGTGTGCCTTTACCGGCAATCTCGATATCCCGGCCCGATCTGCTGACAAAAGGCAGCTTGCCCAGCAGATCAAGCGTCGTTCCCGCATCGGCAAGATGAGTCCCATGTACTTTTACCGAAATGCCGTTACTGCTGAGTTTTACCATTTCAGGACTCGCCGTAACCGCAACTTCCTGCAGCAGTATTGACAGCGAGTCAGGCGCCTCAGGCACGGCTCCCGAAAGGGTGTTGAGCATCAGGCAGAGCGATAGCCCTGCCATTAAATACCTTATTGACATCATACTAATGGATTTAATTGATTATTATAGGCCTCCGGTCACAATCCACCCTTCTGTAATGCTTTTCGCAAGTGCGAGATTATGTTTCTGAATGGTGCCGTCGGAGAGACGCAGTGTATAAGGGACAAACACCGAATGTCCCATACCGGAAGCAAACGCACTGCCTACCGACAACAGTACCGATCCATAAAACCTGTCACGGTAAGCCTTGTCAGCAACAGCAGGGAGCATCACCTTATCTAAAATTTCATGATCCCAGCCATGAAATGCATTGAGTACCGTAGACGCGGCCTCCTCGGCACTGAGTCCCTGCAGCCCGTCAATCCTGTTTTCAGTTTCCACAAAATGGATGTCAGGGGGCAAGGAATGTCTTGGTGTGATCATCCTGTCATAGGTTATTGATGTAATCCTCAGCACTTCTATCTCGCGGTTATCGGCAATCACGCTTACCGAAGCTCCTTTAAGGCGCTTTGTGACGGCATCAAAAATGTACCGGCGGATATTTTCTGACTCGGCAATTGATGTATTGAGCATATACGGGTTCACGAAATCGCCCTGAGGCATCGAGTGCACACTAAGATGTATTCCGTCAGCATCACTTTCCACAGTATATCCCGCGCCACTGTCAAGGCGGCTTTGCTGTAACTCGTATTCAAGAATATTACGTGGATTCAGCAGATTTGTCAGATACCCCAGCACATCAGTCCTGTCGCGCCGGGTGATATGCCACCCCAATTTCAGGGTACGTATCCAGGTATATATATCATCTGCATCACCGGTAGCCACACGCTCACCTTTATCGATCATCCACCATGACAACGAGTCGCTGCTGACAGTCTGGATATGATGGGTTACAAAATCATCATGAATGTCGATAAACCGGAAATTTTCGACAGGACGGGTACGTATGTAGACAACCATATCGATTGACTCCGCATCGCGCAGGTAATCGACTGCGGCCGCCAGCACATCCTTGGCTGACACACGGCCCGGAATCAACACCAGCATGATCAGTGCCGCTACGGCACTTACACTGATGCCGCCCCACAGCCAGTTTCGGAGCATCGTACTGCGGTGGCCGGCAGCAATTGCAAGGCTTACACGTCTGCGAAGTTCTGCCGAAGCCTTTATCTCACGGCGAGGCACGAGCAGTCGCCTTATATCATCATATTCGTCCATACTCCTGAATTCTACCGTTTACTAATAATCTTGCGTAATTTATCCATTCCCGATTTGTAGCGTGACTTGGCGGTCGACTGAGGGAT
>CAZIPQ010000023.1:0-4348 GCA_964541165.1 uncultured Muribaculum sp. | reverse complement strand
AATTGAGGGTGTTGTATTTGTATGGACTGGTTAGTAACATTTTTTCAGAAAAATCCGTTGATACCTGTTTTTCTGACTTTGGGACTCGGATTTTGGTTAGGACGGCTGCGTATCAAGTCGTTCAGTCTCGGTTCTGTGGCAGCGACACTTGTTGTCGGCGTAATAATCGGGCAGATGAAAATCTCCGTTCCTGACATTGTAAAGAATGTTTTCTTCCTGTTTTTCCTGTTTTCGATAGGCTACAGTGTCGGCCCCCAGTTTTTCAGGGCATTCCGCGGGCCGGGGCTTAGACAGGCGGCATTTGCCGTGGTGGGAGCGCTCGTATGCGCCGGCCTGGTGATATGCGCCGCGTTCATAATGGGCTATGACAACGGAGTCGCAACGGGTCTTTTTGCCGGCTCACAGACTGTATCGGCTTGTCTGGGCATGGTCAGTGACACCGTCCGCGAAATGCCTCTTGACGAGGAGCGGCGGCAGTATCTGCTGCTCATCATTCCGGCCTGTTATGCGGTGACCTACATCTTCGGTACCATCGGTACCACATGGTATCTGTCAAGCGTCGGCCCGCGCATGATGGGAGGTCTGCCTAAAGTGCTTGACGAAGTAGCCGCCATCGAACAGGCCATGGACACCGGTGACGGCTCTTTGGAACCGGGACAGATAAGGGCCAAACGACCGGTAACATTCCGCGCCTACGTAGCCGACAATGAATTTTTCGACACGCCGCGCAGCGTGACAGAGATAGAGCATCACTTCAGTACCGACACCATGCCGGTATTTGTAGAGCGCCTGCGTATTGGCGGAGTCATCACCGACCCCTCGCCTGACCGGCTTGTAGCAAAAGGTGATCACCTGGTCATGGCAGGACGTAGCGGTGCGATTGTCAGCATGCCGTCAGTGCCGGGTCCTGAGGTAAACGACCCCGAGCTACTCAACTTCGGAGCGGAAAAAACTCCAGTCACCGTATCGGCCAAGGGAGCCGCAGGCATGACATTCGGCAAATTGCGCGAGATGCCATATATGGATCGTGTGATAGTGGCCTCGATACATAGAAACGGGCTTAACGTACCGGCCAGATACAACACCGAACTCCACCCAGGCGATGTAGTGACCCTTGTAGGATGGCCCCGTGATGTAGCCGAGGCTGCCGAAGCGATCGGATATGCTGACCGGCAGACCAACACTACCGACATGGTATTCGTGGGACTCGGTATCGCGGCCGGATGTATTATAGGAGCCCTCACGATCAAGTTAAACGGTATACCGATGTCGCTCGGCATGAGCGTAGGTGCGCTGATATCGGGGCTTGTGCTTGGCTGGCTGCGAACACGGCGACCGGTATTCGGTCATATTCCGGCATCGGCCGTATGGCTGCTCAACAATCTTGGTATCAACATGTTTATCGCGGTCATCGGCCTTACGGCAGGAGCTTCATTTCTCAACGGCCTGCAGACTGCCGGCATACAGATAATACTCGTGGGCGCCATCTGCACATTGCTTGGCGTGACAATCAACGTACTGATCGCCAACAGACTCTTCAGGTTCTCAGCTCCGGAGACTCTCGGATGCGTGGCCGGTGCGCGCTGTTGCGTGGCTGCGATAGGCGCCGTGCAGGACACCCTCCACAGCGATGTCCCCAATCTCGGCTACACAGTCACGTATGCCGTAGCCAACGTCGTGCTCGTATTCTCCAGCCTGCTCGTATTGTTCCTGGTATAGCCGGGGTCAGCTCGTCGCCACGCTGCGACGATAATCGGTAGGACTTTGGCCCGTGTTGCTCTTGAACTGGCGGGTAAAGTGCTGCGGATACTGAAATCCAAGGTCATAGGCTATAATGGCGACGTCATCGTCAGTAGATGCAAGACGCTGCTTGGCAAGCGATATCACGTGGGCAGTGATTATATCCTTTGCCGACTGACCGAGCTCCTTGCGGATCAGGTCACCGAAATAACCTGCCGAGAGATTGGCCTTGTCAGCGAAATAGGCCACCGTAGGCAGTCCGTCACGACTGCGTCCGCTGCTGAAATAACGTTTCAGTTCACGTTCAAAGGTCGTCACGACATCACTGTTCACCTTGTGGCGCGTGATAAACTGACGGTCATAGAACCGGTACATATACTCCAGCATCAACTGGATATTGGCGGCTATAAGGTCGGCCGAATGGCGGTCAACAGGATGCATTGTCTCGCGCTTTATCTTCTCAAGACATTCCAAAAACAGTGCCCGCTCATCCTCGGAAAGATGCAGTGACTCACGCTGTGAATAGTCAAAAAACGAGTACTTGTGTATCTGATCACCCAACGGAGTGCCATAGATCAGATCGGGATGAAACATCAGGCCCAGTACATCGGGAGCCACCTCATCCTGATCCATATCCACTTCAATGACCTGTCCCGGAGAAAAGCTCACTACGGTACCCTCCTGGTAATCGTAGGTCTGCCGTCCATACTTCAGCGTACATTGCGTGCCCTGCTTGAAAAACAGCGCATATACTCCGTAGTCCATCGTCACATGATTGACTATTTCGGTTGCTTCCTTCAGGTCGATGACCGTAACCAGCGGATGATAGGTCTTGAGCCCATACAGCTTGTTATAGGCGTCGATAGAGTCGAGTTTTGTTACCTTTCTTGATTTCATGCCGCAAATTTAAATATTAAATTCCAACATTTAAGCACTACAATGAAATATGGTACACAGTTCGGCGAAATTGGTAGGACTCCCCCACTGACACCATGTAACTTTGCATCGAAAAACTAATTTAACCCACATGACGACAAAAGAATTCATCGACATAATGAATACCGGCGATCTGATTCCCGCCGGCTCTCCGATCCATGCGACCATGCACCGGCTCAGTCAGGAAGCGATCCGCATAACTCTCGAAATCAACAATTCCTATCACACCCACGAGGAGATGATACGGCTCATGAGCGAACTCACCGGCAAGGAAATCGATGAGTCGTTCAATCTTTTTCCTCCGTTCAATTCCGATTGCGGCAAGAACCTGACCATCGGAAAGCGCGTATTCATCAATTCGGGCTGCAAGTTTCAGGATCAGGGCGGTATCACCATCGGCGATGACACTCTCATAGGCCACAATTGCGTGATTGCGACCCTCAACCACGCCATGGATCCCGACCGTAGAGGCGACATGATCCCTTCACCGGTTAGAATAGGCAATAAAGTGTGGATAGGTTCCAACTCGACCCTCCTGCCGGGCGTCACCATAGGCGACGGGGCCATTGTAGCCGCCGGTGCCGTCGTGACCCGAGATGTCGCACCGCGCACCGTGGTGGCCGGAGTACCGGCAAAACCGGTCAAGACAATATAACACACTAATATTTGTAAAATATGATGTTTTGGCGTATTTTTGGTCTGTCAATCTTACGCCAGAAGTTATGTGTCAAGGAAATTACTGCTACCGTTATCCTCATCCCGCCGTCACGACCGATTGCGTTGTGTTCAGTCATGACAAGTCAGGATTAAATGTACTGCTCGTAAAGCGGGGCAACGAACCGTATAAAGGGAAATGGGCCCTTCCGGGCGGTTTCCTGAATCCTGATGAGACAGTCGAGGAGGGGGCGCTTCGTGAGCTGTATGAGGAGACCGGCGTGAAGGCCCCTGATCTGCGTCAGCTCCGCGTCTATTCCGCCCCCGACCGTGACAAGCGCGAACGTATTATCAGCGTCGCATTCATGATTGTAATGGAACGCCGGGAAGTGACCGGAGGCGATGACGCCGCGGAGGCGCGATGGTTTCCGATAACCGCATTGCCTGATCTGGCTTTTGACCACAGCACCATACTGCATGACGCCCTCCTGCAGCTGCAGCAGTCGTCGACTCCACGTCTGCGGCGCGCAGTTGCGACGGATGTGCCTGCTATTGTCGGGATTATGAAGAAAGCGGTGCAGAAAATGCTTGCCGAGGGGAAATGTCAGTGGGATGAGACCTACCCTACCGCCGGTCATATTATGGCCGACATAGATCAGGGTATAGGACACATTCTCGAACTTGACGGCCGCCCGGTAGCCTACGGAGCCATTGTGATCAACGGAGAGCCGGCCTACGACAACATCGACGGCAAGTGGCTCAGCGACGGTGATTATGTAGTGATACACCGCATAGCTGTAGATACCGATGTGTCCTGCCGAGGACTCGGACGCGCATTCATTAATGCAGCTCAGGAGTATGCGGCCATTCGCGGTGTACACAGCTTCAAGATCGACACTAACTTTGACAACGACGCTATGTTGCATCTTCTTAAGAGCATGGGCTTCTCCTACTGCGGCGAGATCCACTATGAACGGGGCGACCGCATGGCTTTTGAAAAACTTTTTTAAGGTCAGGT
>CAZIPQ010000022.1:9027-22079 GCA_964541165.1 uncultured Muribaculum sp. | reverse complement strand
ACAGGCCGTACCTCCAAGTGGATTTATATCGACACGAAAGGTAAATCAGTCTTCAAAGCCAAATTCAATCAGGCTGAGGACTTTTGCGACGGTATCGCCAGAGTGCTGGCCGAAGTGGAGGAATAGTCACTCTTTTGGTGAGTAGCTTAGATGGGGCGGCTGGTTGTAACAGGTGTTCTGTGACGCTATGGCGAGGCGATACTGATGATCTTCCATAAGACAGTTGAGCTTGTGTCGTGTCGGGATGGTGGTTGTAAATATATAGATATCGCTGTTGGTGACCTCATCACGAAGAATCACTTCTTCACGCCAGTCTCCGAGAATATCAGCCTGAAGGCAAGGCGTGTTTTTAGACCAGTTGCATGCACGTACCGGACCGAATTTCCGGAAATCCGTCAATGTGTCCAGTCGGGTCAGCGAAGAATCCGGTTTGTATATACGCGTGCCGTCAAGTAACTCGTCAAGCAGGTCTCCGTCCCAATAAATGCGGAAATTTATAGGCATACGCAAGCGTCCGACAGGCTGTCCATGATTATAAATGGTACGGGAATCGGATGCCCAGTATTCGTGACCGGGGTAAGCATCGGTGATATCTGCAATAAGTCCGCGGCCTACATCCATGCCTGACTGTGGCTTCATGTAGATAATCTCGCCGGTGGCAGCATCGCGCAATGATGTGTCAAAAGGATAAGGCTCATACTCTTCTTCATGAGGCATATAGACTTGTAGTCCCGGACGCTCAGGAAGAAATTTTCCGAGATGCAGTGCATCTCCGTGACCACCTCCGGTGCGGTATAAAAGTGTCCCGTCGTGATCAAGGGCCGATGCTCCGAAGATAATCTCGTCACGACCGTCATTATCGACATCGCCTGTCACAAGGGAATGAGCGCCTTCACCCCACAGGCCTTGAAATGGCTTGTCAGATTTGTGTAGCCATACCTCCTGCAGCTTGCCGTCACGAAAATCAACGGCCCACACGAAGGCTCCGCAATAATAGCCGCGGCACATGATCGCCGACGGCAGGTGGCCGTCAAGAAAAGCCGCTCCGGCAAGATAACGGTCAGAACGGTTACACTTTTCATCGCCCCATATCTCCTCAGTAACATCATAATAGGCCGGTCGATAAGGGATAGTGTGCAGGGCTTCTCCGGTCATGCCACTAAATACGGTGAGATATTCGCCTCCGCCTCGTACATGTCCATAAGCCTTGACCGGCTCATAGACACGGTGATCCTCATCAGGACGGTCATTGCCGAGGAGTACCCAGTTACCTTTGCCATCGCGTGTACCGGGCGCCGTCTTACATATCATCTCAGCCGAGCCGTCACCATCGAAATCCTGAACGACAAACTGAGTATAATGCGCTCCGGCACGAATATTTTGGCCTAAATTGACACGCCATAACCGAGAGCCGTTGATCCGGTAACAATCAATGATTGTCGGTCCTGTAAATCCGGCGTGCGCGCTGTCACGGGCGTTCGAGGGCTCCCATTTGACAAACAGTTCGTAAACCCCGTCGCCGTCAACATCGCCGACCGACATGTCATTCGGACTATAAGTATATTCTGCAGACCCACCGTCGCGTCCCGTTACCGAGCCACCGTCAGGGCGGTCAAGATGAATTTTCAGATACGGCGCGTCCCATGACGTACAGCTTCCACAATCCATGATTGAGTCACCCGACAGCGCGCGTATCTCATACTGCGCACCTGCAACGCCGGCGGTATCGGTAAAGTTGGTGCATGACGTTATAGGGTAGTCATTGATTTTAACGCCATTACGATAAATGTCGAATGCCGAGTCTTTGCCATCCCGAGTCAACGCTCTCCACGATATAAAAACACCATCATCCGATGGCAAGGCCACTGCTCCCCGGTCAAGGTATTCGGTGACAGGGGATGCCGTTGCAATCATGGGAAGAATGGAGGATAGTAAAAACGCAAGATGCTTATTCATGGTGGATGGCAGTTGTTATATTTCTCAAACAAAGTTAGTTAATGTGGCCCACATATACAAAGTTTAGGATAAATGCTTATGATTAAAATCAGCTCAGTACACATTTATTAACATTTGAGGGTGTAGAACCGGCCCATGCCGAAGAATAATTTTGCAGCACACAGAAACACACACATTAACCCAACAGAAGTAAAACAGACATCATGGCATCACCAAGCGAAAAGATCAGAGGTATCATTACCGGAATGAAAGCCGGTACCTACGAGCGTGACGAAGTCCTTGCCCTTAGTCTGCTCAGTGCACTGTCCGGTGAAAGCATATTTCTCCTCGGCTTGCCGGGAACAGGTAAGTCGATGGTAGCACGTCGCCTCAAACGTGTATTTGCTGGTGCCAAGGCATTTGAATACCTCATGTCCCGATTTTCTACTCCCGATGAGATATTCGGACCTGTCAGTATATCCAAACTCAAGGACTGTGACAGTTATGAGCGAGCGACAGCAGGATATCTGCCGGAAGCGGATGTCATATTTCTCGATGAGATCTGGAAGGCCGGCCCTGCCATACAGAACTCATTGCTGACCGTGCTGAATGAAAAAATTTATCTCAACGGCAATCAGGAGATACATCTGCCGCTTAAAGCGACAATTGCCGCCTCCAATGAACTCCCGGCAAAGGGTGAGGGACTTGAGGCGTTGTGGGACCGATTTCTGATACGTTACATAGTTCCGCCCATAGAACAGAAATGCAACTTTTTGCGGCTTCTGGCTGCTGATGGTCCGCAGGAAGAACCTGTTCAGAATCTGTCACTGACCGAAACCGAATATCTGTCAATACAGTCCGAAAGCCAAAAGATAACTCTACCGGAGCAGGTAGCAGAAGCCATGTTTGAAATGCGCCGCCGGCTGAACGAACGTGAAAGCAAAAGCGAGTCACAGACAGAAAACGATGACCGGTTTAACTATTACATATCAGACCGCCGTTGGAAAAAAGCCGCGGGAGTATTGCGCACATCGGCTTATCTTAACGGGCGCCGGGAAGTAAATTTCAGTGATGCAATGCTGTTATCGCATATGCTGTGGCATGAGGAACAGACCATGCAGACAGTGAGGGAGATCGTAGCCGAAGTCATAGTCAACTCACTTTTCAAGGATATCCTCGACCGGTTGAAAAGTTATAAGCGTCATGCGTCCTCGGCTACAAAAAATAAAGATAGCCGATTGCATAGCCCTGACGGTCGTAATTATATCATCCAGTGTGACGAAAGCCCGCTTAAAATTGCGATAAAAGATTATAATATGATCCGCGACAATCCGGATGACGTGTACTTCGGTTCGGAGACTACCGACAACAGAATAATCATCAAACCGCGCGGAGGATTCGTGATACGCTTCATAAAAGAGGGGTGTCTATGCATTAACAGCTATAATTATTCATTGCGTACTATTGACGACGAGCAATTGACCGAGAAGTTTTTCAATGATCTTGATGATACGCTTGATGATATCGCCAACGGATTATATAGAGAGCTTGACCAAAATATCTTTGTGGCTTCATCTGATCTTCATAAGTATCTGCATAATGTGGTTGCTGTATATAAGAAACGGCTTGAAATCATGTAACGATGCTCAAATCATATCGTACATATCTAAAACGGGTAGTGTCACTGGTAAGCAATATAAAGAGAGCAGATACTCTGATGCAACTTGTCGGGGAAATAAAGGTCCCTAAAACCCCGCAATACCGCATGATACAGGATATTTGCTGTGACTCAAGATTTTACGGTATTATTGAAAGTGATTATTTCTGGAAAGAATATGCACAGGCGGTAATAAGCGACTTTATAGACTCTCTTAAGCCTGAGGAATGGCAGGATATCCACTTGTGGACCGGCAAAAAAGAGGAGTTTCTGAACAACTGGCTTGCAGATCACATAATGCCGATGACTCCGGAAGAACAGAAGGCTTTAAACCGCCGGTGGGGCTTATCACAAGAAGAAAATGATGCTTACGGGCGTACGGCCGATATGTGGGGAATAAGGGACTATACTGATGAAGATGACAGTGAGCCGACACGGCCACTACCCAAAGAGATTGCTGAATATGCAATGGCGATGGATGGTAATGCTCCGGGTCAGAACAGCGAAAGCCACGAGGCGGAGGCATCATATCTCGGGAGTCTTGATCAGTCGCTTGTCGAGCTTGCGAAAAAGATAGGAAGAAGCGGGCGGATGGCAAATTCGACAAGCGGAAAATTTCAACATGCGTCGCGCAGTGATATCAGTGGGATTACAGTAGGGGATGACCTGAACAGTGTACTGCCCGCCGAACTGGCGCTGTTGGGCAATACGGCTACCGAGAATCTGTTCTATCACCGATACGCTCAGAAACGGTTGCAGATTTTTTCTTCGGCTTCTAATCCTGATACTACATCAGAGTCAACTGGTGGACCGATATATATCTGTGTCGATACAAGCGGATCCATGACAGGCGAGCCTGAGAAGATAGCGAAGACACTATCGCTGGCCATATCTGTAATCGCTCAGTCAGAGAAGCGGCCGATCTGTATGATAAACTATTCACATCAGCTCTCCTATTTTGTGCTGACCGATTTGAACGCGCAGCGGGAGAGATTTCTGAGGTTCCTTTCTCATTCATACAGCGGTGGAAATGACGAGACGAAATTGTTCCGGTTTATATTTGGACAATTGCCTGAACAACGACGTTACCGACAACTGGCGACCGCTTTCAAAGGAGGAGACATGCTGATAGTATCCGATTACCAATGGTGTCCTTTGGCGCAGGATGTCTATCAGCTTATTCAAAAGGCACGGAAGGCAGGGATGAAGTTTTATGCACTCGGCATTGACATGAACCACAATATATCTTCCGATGTACTCGAGATAATGGATTACGACTCAGGTTACAAGTTCTTTGCCGACTGCGATTATCGTTACATATATAGAGCGGGACAAATTATTAAACAATAACGGGTAAATGAGATGACATTGAAAATGAGGCTTGAGGATGCGATGGTTTACGTGCTTGCCATTGCCGGGCGGGGAATGACAACAGCCAGAATAGCGGAATATATAAACAGGGAGGCGCTGCATGTGCGATCAGACGGAAAAGCAGTTACAGAAAGGCAGATATATGCCGCCGTGTGCCGTAATCCTCAAGTATTTGTAAAAGAGGGTGGAAGAATATTGCTTGTAATGTAGCGACTGAAATAGTATGTTTGACTGAACTTTTAGCCGGTGACAGGTGTTTTAAAGAAAAAACAAACATCACTATTATGAAAGATCTTAAAGGTACTAAGACTGAGGAATGTCTTAAAGCAGCATTTGCCGGTGAATCACAGGCAGCTATCAAGTATTCATTCTACGCTAAGAAGGCACAGAAGGACGGCTATCAGCAGATAGGCGCTATTTTTGATGAAACAGCTCATAACGAGCATACTCATGCAAAACTGTGGTTTAAACTTCTGCATGGCGGCGATGTACCCGCAACTCCTGAAAATCTTACTGACGCAGCTGCCGGTGAGGAATATGAATGGGAGGATATGTATAAGGACTTTGCAGAGGTAGCACGCGAAGAAGGTTTTACCGATATCGCAAAGCTGTTTGAGCGCGTAGGTGAGATAGAACGTACTCACATGGAGCGTTACCGCACACTTCTGAAGAATATTGAGGAAGGTCTTGTATTCTCACGTGACGGTGACCGTATGTGGATGTGCCGCGAATGTGGTCATATTCATGTTGGCAAGGAGGCACCTGCAGTTTGCCCCGTATGCAAGCACCCGCAGGCATTCTTCGAACTGCGCCCCGAAAACTATTGATCGTCTTATTATTGGAAAATAATAGCCCGACTATCGGTTACCGATGGCCGGGCTATCCTTTTATCTGACCAACAGCTTGTGAACCCGGCCTTCAAAGCGGATTAAGTATAGGCCGCCGGATAATCGGTCGCCTATATGGAACCGGGAGTCCTGACGTGTATTAGAATATCGTATGCGTCCCTGCATGTCATGGATGGTAATTCCATCTACGGATGAGCTGAACGATATTGCTCCGTCGGTATATCCAAGAAACTGCACCGGACAGGTGACGCTGTCCAGATGACTTGTGTCGGATGATTTTACGTCTATACGGTAGAGTGCTGTGCCGCCGTTGCCTACATGCATAAGCAGGCGTCCGCCGGTAGTTTTATTGCTCCTTTCCGTGGTCTCATCGGGAATATACGTCATCATGAGGCCTTGTCGGGGATATGTGGCTATACCTGTTTTTTCACCAAGCCGATATAGCAGTCTGTGTCGGTCAAAGGTCGATGCAAGCGACGGGGTCTCTACAAGATTGACCATTGTAGCTCCGGTATTTGATGTGCTGCGTATGCCGTAAGCCAGTATGTGATTATCGCCGATCGTGAAGTAATCCATGCCGACGGGAGGATATCCGTGAGGAGTGACTATTGACATACAGTCTCTGAATGAGCTTTTTGCCTCGCAATCGCCGTCAGGGTTAAACTGATAAAGCATCGGTGAAGGGGTGATTTCCGATCCGTCGCTGCACTGAAAATAAAAATAATCCTCATCGGCAGGAGTTATCTTGCCCCTTACATTGCTCATAGGCTTTCCAAAATGCTCCTCTTTTAGGGAAGCCATGTTCCTGATATACGATATCTCTGCTTTCGGTTCATTTCCGGGAGTGACTGAAAAGCGTAATACCGGGATTCCGAGAGTCTCGTATTCCTTGTCCAGATTGATGTGTCCTTTTGATGAGTTGGCCCATAAGGTATAGTTGCCTTTTCGTATGCTGCCTTCGACCGTTACATAAAATGGATTATGGAGCTCTGTGTGGGTAAACGTTTTCTCGAGCCGGGCCACTATGCTCTCTGTGTTTTCTGTCACGTCATCAAGATCGACTGAATAAAGATAGAGTGTATTATGCCGGTTGTCGGAACTGCCCATCACCTTGCCCGAGATTGTGAAATAGGCGAGTCCGTCATCGTCAGTGCGTATCCAGTGGAGGCCGTTAGGATTGTCGGCGGTATGGGGAAATTCATTTTCATCCGGTGCATATATCCATAACATTGACTGTTCGAGTCCGGTAGCAAGATCGTACCGCTCAAGCCACATCCTTGTCCTGTTGCTTACCCATCCTGAAATGTGATTGGATGATCCGCGTGAAATGTAGATCGTGTTTCCTTTAACAACGGCACCATGGTTGGATGTGAGGGTACCCATATTATTTTTGTCGGAAGAATACGGCATGTCGATGCTTGAATATATGCCGTTGCCGTTGCTATGTGACCGGAACCAGATGGAGCGGAGCGATATGATAGTCCCGTCATTAAGGGTCACCTCATTATATTCTGTAGGATCAGTCACCTGTGTATACTCACGTATATTGTTGCCGAATTCATAGGAATTTGTATCGAGTTGATAATATGTGCCGTTGTCATTCAGCCTCCAATAATATTTCCCTTTGAAAGCACTTGCGGGATCGGCGGAGATTGACGGATTGGTGGGACTGGTACGTTTGTAATATTTATGTATGCGGCTGAAGTCAGAGAACAAAGATAGCTCGAAATACAGATTGGGAGGGCTGTTGTTGTCCCCGGATCTGCGTACGCTGATGTCAAAAGTCCCTGTTGAACTTATCTTTACCGATTTAAGGGTGTATTGTACGGCTGTCATGGCTACATTGCCGACAATACAGAAACAGAGTAGGGTAGTCAATACTCTTCTTGTCATGATAGGTTTGAAATTTTGGTTATTAATCAATTGGTTTCATTATCGCACAAATCTATGGATTTTTGATTTAACGACCAAATATTCAAATTTGAAAATTCTACCCGACTAATTGAAAAGCTGCAAAAATAGAGTATCGAGATCCTGCATGAGATAATAATTACAGTAAATGGAACAAATATTAGAGCCCGATTGGCCGATTTTAGCTCACTTTGTAGCACAATCATTAGTAACAACCTGAAATATGCTAAAACTGACAAAACACTTTCTTGTAGCCGGAATTTTTTGTGCTACTATCACTGCCTGCGGCTCAGGCGATGGAGATAAGCAGGATGAGCCGGAAATACCTGTACAGCCTGTACAGCCTGATCCTGGAACTCCTTCGGAGCCTACACCGACACCAACTCCCAATGATCCGAAACCGGTTGTGGTGCCGGATAAATCGAAGTATGAACTTAAGGCAACAATGTCACCCGATGCATCGGTTGCAAACGCTTCATGGAAGGAAATCGATACTTACATGAAGAAATATAAATTTGAGTACACCGAACATCCTAACAACAATGAGAAGGATCATGTGGCCGGATGCCATGGCGAGGTCGTATATGACTCTGCGCTTGCGGCATACGTATTCAAACTGAGTGTGCACAAAAATGACGAGATTATCGACGGTGACCGCGGTTCACTCGTTGACCGTCAGCGCAATGAGATGAAGAGCCGCACGAGTGGCAACGGTTATCCCGAGGTAAATGCCAATTATGACGAGTGGCAACGCCTTGAATGGAAATTCAAGATCCCACAGGGATATCAGCCCTCAAACTCGTTCACTCACATACATCAGCTTAAGGCGGCCGACGGTAGTGACAACGGCAGCCCTCTGATTACAATAACCCTGCGCTCCAATTCAGATGGAGGAAACAAGCGTCTGCAGGTCATCCACACTGCCCGATCAGGCGGTGACAGCAAGGGTACGTTTGTTGACAATATTCCCCTCAGCAACTTCGAAAACGAATGGGTACAGGTAGTTACCGAAGCCCATGCATGCCGTCACGGATATTATCATATCACGATCACACGCATCAGCGACGGAAAGGTACTCCTGGACAAGGTCATGGATGACATTGACCTATGGCGTGGAAGCGGTGCTACCTCAATACGAAACAAGTATGGAATCTATCGTAATGTAGGCAAGGATCCTTTCGGTTCAAATAAATTGCTCAAGGATGAACATATATTCCTGACCGATTTCAAGATCTACGAGACAAACACCAATCCCGATCCGAAAGCGTTCGACGATTAAGACTTCAGTTCCCTTACATGTTCAATCGCCATCATCAACGCCGTCATCGATGCACGCACGATGATGCGCTGGCGATTGCCGGGAAAGTGGAAAGTCTCGCTCCATACTCCTTCGGGAGTCTTTACTGCGATACATACGGTGCCAACCGGTTTTTCAGGCGTGCCGCCGGTTGGCCCCGCTATACCTGATGTAGCTATCGCACAGTCGGCATCCATCGCCTGACAGGCTCCGGTAACCATCTGCTCTACAACCGGGATACTAACCGCCCCGTTGGCCTCAATAATCATTTTCTCCACATTCAGAAGACGGCATTTGACGTCATTGCTGTATGCTACAACTCCTCCACGGAATACTGATGAACTTCCCGGTACCGAGGTAATCAGGTGAGCTATATTGCCTCCCGTACAGCTTTCGGCTGTGGCTATTGTGAGTCCGCGACGGTGTAGTTCATGCAGCAGGATGTCTTCTATCGGCACGTCTGTATCGCTGAGGACATGGTCGCCGAGCATCTCGACCAGCTGGCGGTGATAGCGCTCGATCTCCTTTATTAAGAATTCCTTATCGGGATGTATTCCGTCGATGCGTAATCTTACCAGTCCCGGTTTGGGGAGATATGCGAGATGTAGATATGGAGGTAACGCGTCTTCCCATTCGGCGATAGTCATTGCCAGCAGCGACTCGCTGTAACCGGTCACGAGGACACAGCGTCGCTCGATATTGACGGTTGATTTAAACCTGTCGAGAAGTTGCGGGATTACTTCATGCTCAAGCATTTCACGGGTTTCGAAAGGCACTCCGGGCATTGTGACGAGAACCTTTCCGTCGCGCTCAAACCACATTATAGGCGCTGTGCCCACACGGTTCTGGATGATGCGGCATGAAGTGGGTACGATAGCCTGACGTGCGGTCAGTTCGTTAAGTTTCAGGTTGCGCTTGCTTATTACTTCTATCACGTTGGCCAGAACAGCTTTGTCCTCAACCATCTCGCCTCCGAAATACTCACGCAAAGTTTCCTTTGTGATGTCATCCTTTGTCGGGCCGAGGCCACCGGTGGTTATGACCACATCGCTTAGCTCAAACGCACGGTCAATAGCCCGCTTGATATCATCAGCATTGTCGCTTATGACCTGAACGTCACGCACTTTCCATCCGTATGGCTCGATACGGTGGGCAATGTCCGAAGAGTTGGTGTCGATGACCTGTCCTGCGAGCAGCTCGTCACCGATTGCAATTACTGAAACATCCATATTTTATACGGTTATGCGGGCATAAGGCGCCGCGTCATACTCACAAAAATCGTTATTAAGGTATTTGAAATAGCCGGCCATGGCCACCATGGCAGCATTGTCAGTCGTGAACGAGCGTTTCGGGATAAAAGCCCGTAATCCAGCTGATGCGCAATAATCGCTTACAGCCTTGCGGACACCTGAGTTGGCCGATACGCCTCCGCCTATTGCC
This sequence comes from uncultured Muribaculum sp., assembly GCA_964541165.1. GTDB lineage: Bacteria > Bacteroidota > Bacteroidia > Bacteroidales > Muribaculaceae > Muribaculum. The sequence continues at coordinate 11,620 of CAZIPQ010000022.1, read as the reverse complement.
ACGGTCTTGACTCCGGTCTGTTTCACGGCTTTCCGCAGCTTGCCAAGCAATATATCGATGATCGTGGCCTGAAGTGATGCGGCTATATCCGCGCGGTTGTGTTCGATGAAGTCCGGATCAATCTTGATATTGTCACGGAGAGTATAGAGAAACGAGGTTTTGAGTCCGCTGAAACTGTAGTCAAGGCCCTGTATGTGAGGTTTGGCAAATTTAAACCTGGTAGGATCACCTTCAGCTGCCAGACGGTCGATATGGGGACCGCCGGGATAGGGGAGACCCATTACTTTTGCGCACTTGTCAAAGGCTTCTCCCGCTGCGTCATCGATAGTTTTGCCGATGACTTCCATGTCATAAGGACTGCGTACAAGTATGAGCTGCGAATTGCCTCCCGAGATCAGCAGACACAGATAAGGGAACTCCGGTACCTCGTCAGTCTCAGCCTCTTTGACAAAGTGAGAGAGCACGTGTCCGTGGAGGTGGTTGACATCGACGATAGGTATTCCGAGACCAAGTGACAATCCTTTGGCAAAGGATGTGCCGACCAGCAGCGAACCAAGCAGACCGGGGCCGCGGGTGAAAGCGATTGCCGACAAATCATGTTTGTCTATGCCGGCACGCTTGATAGCGGTGTCGACGACGGGAACTATGTTTTGCTGGTGAGCGCGCGAGGCAAGTTCCGGTACGACGCCTCCATACTCTTCATGCACCTTCTGGCTGGCGATTACATTGCTAAGTAACAGGCCGTCACGTATCACAGCTGCTGACGTATCGTCACAAGATGATTCAATTCCTAAGATTATCGTACTCATATTTGCGAAAATTGATTGCAAACTTAGATAGAATTTTCCAAAACTATGGTATGCAGCGAGAAAAAAATCAGTAATTTTGCATAACTGATCATGACACGCATATATAAAATTCTCAGGGCCATATTGGTCACGGCGCTTGCTGTGGGAATCGCCGTGGCACTATTGGTGTATATGTTGCTGTCAATCGGGCCTGTACAACGTTCCATCGCGGATGTCGCCGAGAGAGAGCTTACGTCGCTTATAGGCGCAGAGGTCAATATCGGTTCCCTTGAGCTGACTCCGTTCAACAAACTTACTCTTGCCAATGTCGCGGTAAGGGATAATGCCGGTGATACGATAATGAAGGCCCAGCGTATCGGAGCCGGAATAGTACTTGGAAAACTCCTTCTGCAACAGCGCATTATTATCTCTTATGCTGAAATTATCGGACTTGACGTTAGTTTGAGCCGTGATTCGATGTCGGCGCCGCTCAATATACAGCCGATAATTGACCGACTTGCCTCCAAGGATCCAAATAAGGAGCCGACTCAATTTTCTTTGAGGATCAACAATATCGTGATGAGGCGGTGTGCATTTTCGTATGATGTGCTGTCAGAGCCCCGACGTGAAACGTTTGATCCTTCGCATATCTCTGTCACAGGCCTTCGTGCTGATATAATGTTGCCCCGGATCTCAAATGATGCATACCGGATCGATTTGCGACGGCTTGCTTTCCGCGAACGTTCAGGCCTGAGAGTTGAGTCGCTGGCAGGACGGTGTGCGGTGACTGATACGCTGATTTCACTCGACGGCTTAAAACTCGAATTGCCGGGATCGCTGCTTGACATAGCTCCGATGGAGATACCTGTCAACGGATTAGGCAATCTTGGTTCGCAAATATGTAGCGTGCCGTTCAGATTTAGGATTCTCGATGATACACATTTCTCACCAGCTGACTTTGCTGCGTTTGTACCGGGGTTCAGCGGGAATAACCGTGTGGTCCGGCTGAGTGCCGATGTGGAGGGTCCGGTCGACAGCCTGACAATACACGGAATAGACGCCTACACTGATGACCGTGGCATTGTAGTGAATGTTGCAGGTACGGTGACAGGACTCCCGAAGCCGGATAGTGTAAAAGTTGATTTCCCCCGGCTCGAACTTAAAGCGAGCGGCTCGATGGTGGCAACTACTTTGGCAGAAGTGACCCATATTTCGCATAAAGTCAAGGATATGTTATTGCGGAGCGGTAATCTTGCGTTTAAAGGATCGCTTGCCGGATCACTTGACAGAGCCGTGTGCGATGCCTCGCTTGATACCGATTACGGGCGTCTGGTCGTTGATGCTGAATATAATGTCTCGGGTAAGTCTCATCGTGTAAAAGGTGATATAGATATCAGTAAACTTGATGTGGGTAAACTGATTGCTAATAATGACATCGGTAATGTCTCAGCTTCTATTGTGACTGACTGTCGTATCATCAGCGGCAAACCTTACGGTACTGTCGATATCGATATTGATACCGCGGTGTATAAGGGACACACTTACACCGCCGCTATCCTTGTCGCTAATTTTAACGGTGACGGCGGTGAAGGGCATCTTTCGGTAGGGGATGAAAGTCTTAAACTCGATATCGGCGGTACTGTGACCTATTCGCGTCATCGGGTGGCCTGCGATATAGACGGACATATACGCGACTTTAATCCGCATGCGCTTAACCTTACCGGTTCATGGCCCGGTTATACGATGAGTGCCGATCTGGATGCTCATCTTGACGGAGCAGCTCTTGAATTGCTTGACGGACGTCT
>CAZIPQ010000022.1:0-8927 GCA_964541165.1 uncultured Muribaculum sp. | reverse complement strand
AAAGATGGAGATATAACCAACCGCTGGCTCGATTTTGTAAAGTCACCTGTTAAAATCCTGAGTCCGGTCAACATTGAGGCTTCATTGCAAAGCGGTAACAGACAGCTGAGACTGTTGGCCGACGCTCCCAATCTGCTGCAGAAGGACAAGTTTATCGACAGCACTCAGGTGAGGTTGTTCATAGACGGAAAAGATGGTGAGGCCGATTTACTTGCGTCGACACTGTATCCCACCAAGAAAGGGATCGCCCAGTTTAATCTCGGGATGCATGGCAGCGATGACCTTGCTTCTGCCGGAATAGACTGGCATATAGAACGTGAGCGCGAATTTAGCGGTGAGGTCAATCTGTCGGCAGGGTTCCGCCGAGAGGCGTCGTCACAGCTTGTAAGCAAGATTGATATTAACAAGAGCCATCTTGTATTCAACGACTCAACCTGGGTGATATATCCCGCGTCGGTACTTGTCGAGGATAAGCGTGTCACGGTCAATGATATTCATATCGGCCGTACGGGTCAATATGTCAAGATCGGAGGTATCGCTTCTGATCGTCCGGATGACGTACTGTCACTGAAGCTGCGAGATATCAGTCTTGACTATGTGTTTGAGACACTTGATATCCCGAATGTGGCATTCGGCGGTGTCGCTACCGGGGATTTCTATATGTCACAGCTTTTTACACCTGAACCACATCTGGAGACCCCCAATCTTCATGTCGAAGACTTCAGCTATAATCATGCTCCTTTCGGTAATGCCGATATTGTGAGCCGGTGGGATAATGAAAACAAGGGTGTGTCGATCAATGCCACGGTGTATCAGCCAAATTCCCGCATAACGACTGTCGACGGCGCGATATATCCGATGGCTGAGGCTCTTGACTTCAGGTTTAAGGCTGATAAACTGAACGTGAAGTTCATGAAGCCTTATATGGAGGCATTTACTTCTGAAGTCGACGGTTTTGCTTCGGGTGAAGCACGGCTGTTCGGTACATTCAAGTATATCGACATGACCGGTGATATCTGGGCTGAGGATCTTAAGCTTAAGCTTGATTTTACCAATACCTACTATACGACAACCGATTCAATCCATCTTACTCCGGGCCGCATTTCGTTTAATGATGCTGTACTACGTGACCGTGACGGACACACGGCACGTCTGGACGGATGGGTTACGCACAAGTTTTTCAAGGAACCGGAATTTGAATTCCGCATAAGTGATGCCCGCGACTTCCTGTGTTTCAATATCACCGAGAAGTTGAATCCCGTATGGTACGGAACGGTGTACTGTAACGGAGGCGCATTGATCAAAGGTGTTCCCGGATTTATTGACATGAATATAAATATATCCACGGCGCCAAAGTCTGAGTTTACATTCGTGCTTACCGACAGTGAGGCGGCCAGCGAATATACATTCATGACCTTTCATGACCGTGATGCGATAACCGGCGACCTCCTGCTGTCAGTCGAGGATCCGCATGCTGCCGCCATAAAGCGCATGAGGGAATATTTCGCAAGTCTTCAGCAGCAGGATGACAATCCTTCGGTATATCGTATAAATCTTCAGCTCGACGCCAATCCCAACGGAGAGATGATACTGGTGATGGATCCGGAAGGTGGTGACCGTATCCGTGCACGTGGAAACGGCAACCTGCGTATCGAGTATAATTCGGCGGATGACGATATGCGTATGTTCGGTACCTATACTCTGTCGCAGGGCAGTTATAATTTTACACTTCAGGATATCATCATAAAAGATTTCACGATAAAGCCCGGCAGCTCGATTTCGTTTCAGGGTGATCCGCTGAAAGCCAATCTTGATATTGCCGCCGTGTATGCTGTCAATGCCAACCTCAGCGATCTTGACGAGTCGTTCCTTCAGGATCGTGAACTGACCCGCACCAATGTCCCGGTTCATGCGCTTCTTAAAGTGACCGGTGACATGCAGCAGCCCGACATTGATTTTGACCTCGAATTTCCCACACTTACGCAGGACACCTACCGGAAGGTCAAGAGTATCGTAAGCACTGAGGATATGATGAACCGCCAGATAATATACCTGCTGGCGCTTAACCGCTTCTATACTCCCGATTATATGGGGGGCACGACCAAGGGAAATGAGCTTGTATCGGTGGCTTCGTCTACCATCTCATCGCAACTCGCGTCGATGCTCGGTCAGCTCAGCGATAACTGGACGATTGCTCCTAATTTCCGCAGTGACCGCGGTGATTTCAGTGACATGGAGGTTGATCTTGCCTTGTCGAGCTACCTGCTCAACAACCGGTTGCTTTTCAACGGCAATTTCGGCTACCGTGACAATGCTATGAATAATAACTCGTTTATCGGCGACTTTGATATTGAATATCTGCTTAATAAATCGGGAAATATACGCTTGAAGGCATATAACCGCTATAATGATCAGAACTATTACTTACGGTCGGCACTTACTACACAGGGAGTCGGTGTCGTATTCATGCGTGACTTTGACGATATATTCTCTTTCTGGAAACGCTGGCGCCGTAAACGCAAAAAATAAAGATTTTTAATATGGCTATTCTTGATACTATCAACGAACTTCTGTGGACTTATATTCTTGTGGCAGTGCTTCTCGTAGCCGCCGTGTGGTTTACCGTGCGTACTCGTGGCGTACAATTCCGTATGATCGGGGAGATGGTGCGTCTGTTATGCACTTCGGGCAAAAGAGAGGACACTGACGGAGCCGATGTACGTCACTCCATAAGTTCGTTCCAGGCATTTGCCGTATCGATAGCCTCACGTGTAGGAACCGGTAATCTTGCCGGTGTAGCAACGGCCATTGCCATAGGCGGTGCCGGATCAGTATTCTGGATGTGGATTATCGCGCTCCTTGGCTCGGCTACTGCATTCATAGAGTCAACGCTTGCCCAGCTGTACAAAGTTAAAGGAGACAATTCCTTCCGCGGCGGTCCGGCATATTATATAAAGAAAGGTATGCATTGCCGATGGCTTGCGGTGACTTTCGCTGTACTTATTACCGTGACTTTCGGTCTTGCATTTAATTCAGTGCAGTCAAATACCATATCGGCCGCGACACGCGTGTCATTCGGCTTTGATCCGTTTTGGGTGGGTATTTGCCTTACTATAATGAGTGGTGCCGTGATTTGGGGCGGAATACAGCGTATATCGCGTTTCAGCGAGATTGTGGTTCCGGTCATGGCAATACTTTATATCGTACTCGCCATTACGGTTGTAGCTATGAATGTAACCCGTATACCTCATGTGTTCGCTCTGATTGTAAGTGAGGCGTTTACGGGCAGTGCTGCATTAGGCGGTGGCATAGGAATGGCCATGCTGATGGGTATAAAACGCGGTCTTTTCAGCAATGAGGCCGGAGAGGGTTCGGCTCCGAATGTGGCTGCTACAGCTGCTGTGAGTCATCCGGTGAAGCAGGGCCTTATACAGGCATTGGCGGTATTTACCGATACGTTGCTGATATGTACGGCCACTGCATTTATAATTCTGTTCAGCGGACTCTTTGAGAACGGGGCGTCAGGTATTGAGCTCACACAGCTGGCCCTTGAAAGTGAAGTGGGACAATACGGATCGTTGTTTGTCACGATTGCTATATTTTTCTTCGCATTTACAAGTATTGTCTCCAATTACTATTACGGAGAGACCAATATCCAGTTTATCATCAAGAATCAGTCACGTGCCATGAAAGTGGTTATCGCCTACAGGGGATGTGTGTGCGCGATGGTATTTGTGGGGGCCGTGACCTCACTTGAAGTGGCATGGGGACTTGCCGATGTATTTATGGGCCTTATGACCCTTTGTAATCTTGTGGCACTCGCATTCCTCGGAAAATATGCCATCATTCTGCTGAAGGACTACACTTCGCAGAAACTACGCGGATATAATCCGCAATATTACCGCGATACGATTCCAGCTATCGCCGATGAAACCGAATGTTGGCCGACGAGTAATGAGTGACTCGCGTTAAAGCGAGTCACACTCCTTGAGCCACAACGCACTTGAGGCATCGGAAGGCATGCGCCAGTCACCGCGGGGCGAAAGGCATACACTACCCACTTTTGGTCCGTCAGGCAGACAGCTGCGCTTGAACTGCTGATTGAAGAAACGGCGGAAGAAAATACGCAGCCAGTGCTTTATCGTGCTGTCATCATACTCTTTTTCATCAAATGCATGCCGTGCAAGCAGATATATGCGACGCGGCGAGAAGCCGTAGCGTAGCACATAATAGAGGAAGAAATCATGCAGTTCATACGGCCCTACGAGATCTTCGGTTTTCTGTGCTATATTGCCGTCGGCATCGGCCGGTATCAGCTCAGGGCTGATAGGGGTGTCGATAATGTCGAGCAGGGTTGACTGTGCGGCTGGGGTTGAGGCATTGAGCGCAAACCAGCGCACAAGATATTTTACGAGCGTCTTAGGCACACCGGCATTGACTCCATACATCGACATGTGGTCACCGTTATAGGTGGCCCATCCGAGCGCCAGCTCAGAGAGGTCGCCGGTACCGAGTACCATGCCTCCGGTCTGGTTGGCGATATCCATAAGTATCTGGGTGCGCTCTCTTGCCTGGGAGTTCTCATAGGTCACGTCGTGATTATCCTTGTCATGACCGATATCCTTGAAATGCAGTTCAACGGCCGGTGCAATCGGTATCTCACGGATGGTCACACCGAGTTCTTCCATAAGATGCAGCGAATTGCTGTAAGTGCGGCCTGTAGTGCCGAAGCCGGGCATGGTCACTCCGATAATGCCCTTGCGCGGCAAGCCGATTTTGTCAAACGTATAGGCGGCGATCAATAATGCAAGTGTCGAGTCAAGTCCACCCGATATGCCAACGGTGATAGTGCGTGTGTGGGTAGCTTCAAGACGCCTTGCCAGACCGGCGGCCTGAATATTGATAATCTCCTCGCAGCGCTGATCAAGCAGAGCATCGGTGGGAGGCACAAAAGGATGCGGATCAATCGTGCGGTAAAGAGGATCGGGCAGCGCCTCATCGGTTGAATACTTTACTATATTGACTTCTGCATGATTGCGGCGGTTGCAGTCACTGAAAGTCATGTTGTGGCGACGGTCACGGTCGATGGCTTCGATATCTATATCGCTGATCACATAATGCGGACTATGGTTCCAGCGTGGTGAGGTAGCAAGCATTGTCCCGTTTTCAGCAATAATAGCTTTACCGTCAAATACAAGATCGGTGGAGGATTCTCCGTAACCGGCCGACGAATATACATATCCGGCAATGCAGCGCGCCGATTGCTGGTCGATAAGTGATAGCAGATATTTATATTTGCCGATCAGATCATTTGACGCCGACAGATTGGCTATTATCTGAGCTCCTTCAAGCGCCAGATGTGATGAAGGAGGGATCGGTGCCCAAAGATCCTCGCAAATCTCGATACCGACCTTTACTCCGTTTATTTCTACAAGGGTGTCCGGACAGTCATTATCGCGTGACTGGAACCAGCGCTTTTCGTAAAATTCGTTATAGTTTGGGAGATAGGTCTTTGGAACGGTGGCCAGTATACGGCCTCCGCCAATAGCTACCGCGCAATTATATAATGCGCTGCCTATGGTAAGCGGAGCTCCGACTATCAGTACGATCCTGTGACTTTCGGAATACTTCCTGAGAGTGTCAATCCCTTTTTCAGCGGCTTCAAGCAAAGTGGACTGGTGAAACAGATCGGCGCATGTATATCCGGTGACACACAGCTCCGGAAATACGGCAAGCTGTACATTCTTGGCCTCAAGTTCGTCGGCAAGTGCCATTATACTGTTGATATTGAAGTCCACGTCGCCTACGTTGACCGCCGGTACTGCGGCTGCCGCTCTGAAATATCCGTGTTGCATCGCTGAAGTTGTTTTTTTGCAAATATAGCAAGTAATCTCTTAACTTACGGCATAAATGGCTAATTTTGCATAAAAATTACTTTATGGCTACTGATAAGAATTCCTGCAATATATTGATGTCGGTTCTGCGGGCGCATGGCGTCAGAGAAGCGGTGATTTCACCCGGTTCGCGCAATGCCCCTCTTATTACAGCCGTGATGGACAGAGGCTTTACATCGACGGTTGTGATTGATGAGCGGTCAGCCGCTTTCATAGCGCTTGGAAAGGCATTGTCGGGCGTTCCCGTGCTGCTTGTATGCACTTCCGGGACCGCTCTACTTAACTATGCTCCAGCTGTGGCCGAGGCATATTATGCCAAAGTGCCGCTGATTGTCGTGTCGGCTGACCGTCCGGCTGAGTGGATTGACCAGGATGACAGCCAGACGATGCGTCAGTTTGAGGCGCTTGACCATTTTGTGAAGCGCAGCTATAATCTTCCGTCAAGGTGTGACGACGATAACGCCATGTGGTATGTCAATCGTGTCGTTAACGAGGCGTGTGAGCTGGCAGTCGGTATGCCGGCCGGACCGGTGCATATTAACGTTCAGCTCGATGAGCCGCTTAACAGATACACAGCCGGAGAAGAGGGTAGGTGGCATCAGCGCATGATCACCACAATTACTCCGAGATATGAGCTGTCGCCTGATACTCTTGCCGGGCTTGCCGGGAAGATTACAGGGAGAAAAGTCATGGTTATAGCCGGTTTTCACCGCAAATCGGAGGTGATAAATCAGGCATTATCGGAACTTGCTGCAAGACATGGCGTGGTTGTCATGACCGAGACTATCGCCAATGTCGATCCGGATGACGGTGCAGAAATGATCCCGGCCATAGACCGGACACTGAGTGCGATGGATGAAGCGACCGCCCTTGACATGCGTCCCGACCTTGTGATTACTTACGGCGGGGCGATTGTGTCGCGCTTTATTAAAAAATATCTCCGTGATGTCAAGCCGGAGCATTGGCATATCGGTCTTGGCGGCAATATCATAGATTGTATGCGCTGCCTTACCAATGATGTCAGAATGCCGGCTGAAGAATTCTTTCCGATATTGCTTGACTATCTGCATAAGCAGAACATATCGGGTGACAAGGCATATCGCACGCGTTGGCTTGAAATTGCCGGCCAGTCAGAAAAGATGCATCATGAGTGGGTCGACACACTGCCATGGTGTGACATGACCGCCATGCGGGCCGTGATGGAGGCGATTCCCTATGGTACGAACTTACATCTGTCAAACGGCAGTGTGGTGCGCTATGCGCAGCTGTTTCCCAAGACCGGCGGAAATATCACCTCTACATGCAATCGAGGTGTAAGCGGTATTGATGGCTCTACATCTACCGCGATAGGGGATACCCGTGATGGCAGGCTGACTCTCCTCGTTACCGGCGATATGAGCATGCAATATGATATAGGTGCGCTTGCCGCGCCGTCAATACCGGCTTCATTTAAGATAATAGTGCTGTGCAACGGCGGCGGCAATATATTCCGTTTTGTCGGAGGAACATCCTCCAATGCTTATCTTGAGGAGTGTTTCGTGGTCAATCGTCCTTTCCCTCTCGCCAAACTTGCAGATGCCTACGGATTCGACTATTATCCCGTATCGTCAATGGCTGATTTTGAGGCGCTGTTCCCGAAATTCATTTCATCAGGCAACAGTCCCGCAATTATGGCCCTGTATACCGATGGCGAGGTCAGCGCGTCGATATTATCTCGCTATTTTGAACTTAAACTGCCGCGATAACAGGAAAATGGGCTAAATAGGTGAAAATAACGAATAAAAAAGGTGTAAAAGTTGTGTAATTGCGGAAAAATTCGTTACTTTGCACCTTGTTTTAAGGCTCATCCTTTAAAGTCGTTGAGAATGATGCACTTGGCGATGATATGAGAACTGAGATGGCGGCCTTGACAACATTAGTGTTAATTAATAACAAACTCAAAAGAATACTGAACAGCCATGTCAAAAATTTGTCAAATCACAGGCAAGAAAGCGATGGTAGGTAACAATGTGTCGCATTCGAAGCGTCGCACAAAACGTAAATTCAACGTTAACCTCTTCGAAAAGAAGTTCTACTGGGTAGAGCAGGACGCTTGGATCCGTCTCACCATTTCAGCTGCCGGTCTGCGTACAATCAACAAACTCGGTCTTGACGCTGCACTTCAGCAGGCCGCAGAAAAGGGTTATTTAACTGGTAAAGATATTAAATTTTTAGATATATAACGAACTATGGCAAAGAAAGCGAAAGGTAATAGAGTTCAAGTAATCCTTGAGTGCACTGAGCACAAGGCAAGCGGCATGCCCGGTACTTCTCGTTATATTACTACCAAGAACCGTAAGAATACAACTGAGCGTCTTGAGCTTAAGAAGTACAATCCTATCCTCAAGCGTGTCACTGTACATAAAGAAATCAAATAATACCCCCTAAGATATGGCAAAGAAAACCGTAGCATCACTGCAGAAAGGTGAAGGACGTACTTACAGCAAGGTCATCAAGATGGAGAAATCACCCAAGACCGGCGCTTACGTATTTAAAGAAGAGATGGTCCCCAATGATCAGGTAAAGAACGCGCTGAAGTAATATCAACGCAATATGATATAACGACAGGCTGTGTCAATCGACACAGCCTGTCTCTTTTAATATATGTGGTTAAGCATTGTTTGGCCTGAAATTAGCAGTTATGAATAGTTTTCCTACTATCAAACTCTGATTGGATTAGTGCTTCTGTTTCTTTATCTGTCAGTGCAGATGGAAAATACCGCATGACGCGCATAACCTTATTCATTTTGGCAAATAAAGGTAAATCTTCCGATTTCCAATCACGTAGCATCAATCTTTCAGTCTGTATATATTTAGTATGCTGTTACCTCAAATAGTTTTGCAATTGCTATAATGATTACAAAGTAGACTTAATCCTATAACTACATATCATCCAAAGTCAGCAGGCGTGTTTCTATCTTATACTTGGATAAGATACTTGCTTTTATGCAGGCTACTTTCTCCATAAACAGCTTGTGGTCGTAGTTGCGCTGC
>CAZIPQ010000021.1:1488-24420 GCA_964541165.1 uncultured Muribaculum sp. | reverse complement strand
TCGATATGTATCTCCGAGCAGGGACCGCAGGGGCCTGTATCACCCATTTCCCAGAAATTGTCATGCTTGTTGCCGTTGATGATATGGTCGGCCGGCAGATGCTTTTCCCATATTGCAGCTGCCTCGTCATCACGTCCGAGACCTTCGGAAGGAGATCCCTCAAATACGGTGGCATACAGATTTTTCGGATCAATCTTCAGCACGTCGACCAGATATTCCCATGCCCAGTCGATGGCCTCCTGCTTGAAGTAGTCGCCGAATGACCAGTTGCCGAGCATCTCAAACATCGTGTGGTGGTATGTGTCCATACCTACCTCTTCGAGGTCATTGTGCTTGCCGCTTACTCGCAGACACTTCTGTGAGTCGGCCACACGCTTGTATTTCGCCGCCGCGTTGCCAAGGATAATATCCTTAAACTGGTTCATACCGGCGTTGGTAAACATGAGTGTCGGGTCATCTTTGATAACCATTGGAGCCGAGGGCACTATCTGATGGCCCTTCCCGCGGAAAAAGTCTTTGAATGACTCGCGGATTTCCTTTGCAGTAAGCATTTTATTGTAGTTAAAGTCAGTATATTTATAATTAGAGTGCAAAATTAGTGAATTCGCTACAAATATACAAACTCCCATCCCCTCACCTCTCTTAAAACACGATCTATTGAATTTTCCTTGAGTAAAAAAGACAAAGACGATATGTCGATGGGTTATAATGCTTTATTAATTTGAAAATATTTAGGCATGTGGACAATATCCCGTTATAATGATATTAACCACAACAGTATGGGAGCTTATACCTATCAGTGTTTTTCAAGGAAAATCTGGTATAAGGCTACTGGACCATAGTGCCACAGTTTGCTTTCTTCTTGTTCTAATTCGCGGTAGGTGTTTGATGCGTAAATCTGTTTGATCGCTTCGATAATGGACACACCAAAGTCAGCGGCATACATTGCAGCCATTTTGCTTACCTTTCCTGGTAGTATAAGGTATAGATTTTTCTGAGTAATTTTCCTGTCTGTCATTTATTTATCTCTATTGCTTCTGTCCATTTTATACAAGATAGTGCAGTCTCGGAGTGTATCAATATCTGATTGATAAGTTTATATGCTCTAAGTTCGTGTATAAGTTCTTGCTTGTCGATTAATCCAGCTTCGTATAGAGCAAACGAGGCATATACTCTATCGTTTGCAACAGGCCCGCTAACTATGTCGTAATCATGGTTAAACTTTTGATTCATCCGGTTATCCATTACAAAATCGAGCCATTCTTCATTCGGCTTTTCAAATGACAATGTTCTGAAATTATGAGTATTATCGTACTCGTAAACATTAACATATCCACTGATAATGTCTCCTTTAAACTTACGTCTTACCCAGGCCTCTGCCTGTTCGAAAGAAGAGGTGAGATAGAATCCTACTCCATAATCAAGTGTCCGATTGGACTTTCGTATTTCAGGCGTCTGTACTATTTCGAGACTACCATGATATAATTTAATCATTTTGGACTTTGTTTAATATAATCATCAATCTCTTCCAAAATCCATGCAGGACTTTGTGTATGTAGTACATCAAAGTTTTCAGCGAGATATTTAGGTACATCATACTTAGAGAAATGTTTCGACACCTCTCCTCCTGACATCAAATGAGAATTCTTGTATAGCTCAATACAGAAAGCTATAAAATAAGCTATGTCATCATCATGATTACGTTCCATATGTAGTGCAGCCGTAGGAGTCATTAAAAATAGATGATAGTAGTTACGCTAAGTGCAAAGATAACATTTATTTTTGAAATAAAAGTTAGAGTAAAAGGCGAAGTTTTGTACTATAGAACACTGAGTCATAGGCGGCAATACAATGGAAACGGATGATCAGTGACGATGGTGTAGGTCGCAGATGAGTGGTGTTGTTGGGAAATTTTTGGAAAAAGTTTTGGGATTAGGGGAGAATAGTTTACCTTTGCGGTGAAAATAACCTTCGGGGTGCCTGAGTTTATCCTCAGGCTGAGATTATACCCATTGAACGTGGGCGGGTAATGCCGCCGATCGGATTAAGGTCTGACGATATAGTGTGCCGTCGTTCGTTGTGGATTTCTCATTCCCGACCGAACGACTTTTTTATGTGCCGACATTATCACACTATGCTCACCATCGCCGGCTCCGATCCAATCGGAGGGGCCGGCATACAAGCCGATATAAAGACCGCCACTTCGCTCGGGGTATATGCCATGAGTGCGGTCACAGCTGTCACTGCCCAGAATACATCCAGGGTAGTGGCTGTAGAAGCGGTCTCACCCAGGCTTCTCAGCCAACAGCTTGATGCCGTGATGGCAGATGTGAGGCCCGACGCTGTAAAAATCGGTATGATTCCCGGGGAAGAGCATGCCCGGGTAATAGCCGCATTCCTCGAACGCTATGCGCCTGAGAACGTAGTGCTTGACCCAGTGATGGCTGCGACAGCCGGCACACGTTTTTCTTCAGCTGAAACCATTGAAATCGTAAAGACGCGTATCATTCCCGCCGTCACTCTCGTAACACCTAATATTCCTGAAGCCGAGGCACTTTCGGCGCTTAAAATCAATACAATTGCCGAGGTGACCAAGGTGGCCCAACTTCTCTTGAAACAGCTGCGGTGCCATGCCGTACTGCTGAAAGGGGGGCACATGCCTGACGCCGGCATAATGACCGATACGCTTGCAATGCCTGACGGGATCAGACGGTATTCTCACCCTGCAGTCGATACACGCAACACTCATGGCACCGGCTGTACTCTTTCCTCTGCAATCGCCTGTTACCTTGCTCTTGGCTATGGGCTTGCCGATGCCGTGAGCTTCGGGATCGACTATCTTACTGCGGCTTTGACCGCAGGGGCGAATATATCCTTTGGCCCGACAACAGGCCACGGACCGGTAAATCACATGTACAAACTTAGTAGACGATGAATATAAAATTGAATTCCAAGGTAACCGAGGTTCCTGATAATATCTCGGTAAAGGCACTTAAAGAGTGGATGAAGCTTCCGGAAGGGGGAGTGGCTGTCGCCGTTAACGGCAAGATAGTATTGACTCCTAATCAGGCTTCTCACATACTTGTCGACGGGGACGATGTGATTATAATTGGAGCTGCTTATGGCGGATAAGTTTCAACTCCATCTCTTTACCGCCGAAACACCGGTAGATGGAGAAGCCTCGATACTTGTAAGGCTCCTTGATGCCGGCCTGGACTATCTCCATCTGCGTAAGCCCGGATACAACGAGAGCCGGGTGGAGGCGCTATTAAACGAAATTCCGGTCAGACACCGGCAGCGTGTAATCCTGCACGATTTTCCGTCGCTGGCATTGAAATACGGCTGTGGCGTGCAGTTCAACAGCCGTATTACGAGTGTCGACCATCGACCTGTAGTGTCGGGTGCCGGATGCCATTCCCTTGCGGAGCTGGATAAGTGGCAAGATTTGGATTTTGTCACCCTGTCACCGGTATTTAACTCAATTTCCAAGCCGGGTTATCAGGCTGCGTTCTCTCCTGCCGAACTCGAAACAACGAGTCTTGATCATGTGGTGGCGCTTGGCGGTGTTACGCTTGAATCGTTGCCTGTCGTGAGACGTATGGGATTTTCCGGAGCCGCACTGCTTGGCGATGTATGGCATCGTCCTGACGGGGTGTCACGCTTCCTTAAATACCTGCGTATGCGAAATTTCGCACTTCAGTTCATCACTGACGGACGCGATGTCGCCACAACGGTGGCACAGGCTTGTACCGTGCTGGATGCCGGTGGCCGGTGGATACAGGTCAGGATGAAAAATGCCTGTGCCGATGAGGTAAGGGAAGCTCTTCAGGAGCTGCTGCCGAAATGTGAGGACGCAGGGGCTACGCTGATTGTCGATGATCATTATGACCTCGCCGGATATTGCCACGGCGTACATCTTGGACAGAATGACGCACCGGTGGCTGTGGCACGCGATGCGGTCTCTCCCGAAGCAATAATCGGTCTTACCGTAAACAGTCTGGAGCATGTTTCGGCGAGCTTGTCGGCGCTACCCGATTATTATGGCGTAGGGCCTTATCGGTTTACCTCGACTAAAAAGAATCTGGCTCCTGTACTCGGCCTTGCAGGTTATCGCGCCATGGCTCCTGAACTGCTGCGGCCATTTGTGGCTATAGGGGGCATAAGACCTGAAGATGTCAGGCCGCTTCTTGAGGCAGGGGCTTCGGGAGTGGCCGTAAGCTCTGTAATCACCAGAGCAGAGAACCCTTATAATGAAACTAAAAAACTAATAGATATAATTTATGGAAAATGACAGACTTATAATCGGCGGATGCGAATTCGGCTCGCGTCTGTTTGTCGGCACCGGCAAATTTTCGTCGCCTGCCGTTATGCTTGATGCCGTGCTTGCTTCTGAGTCGGAGATGATTACCGTAGCGATGAAGCGCGTCAATCTGCTCAATGAAGCTACCGATGATATGCTTACCCATATCAACCGCGAACATGTACAGCTGCTGCCCAATACCTCGGGTGTGCGCAATGCAGCCGAGGCGGTGCTGTCGGCACAGATGAGCCGCGAGATTTTTCATACTGACTTTATAAAACTGGAGATCCATCCTGATCCGCGTTATCTCCTGCCTGATCCGGTGGAGACACTTGCCGCAACCGAAGAACTTGCCAAACTCGGCTTCGTGGTGCTGCCATATATCCAGGCTGACCCGGTGCTGTGCAAACGGCTTGAAGATGTCGGTGCAGCCGCCGTGATGCCTTTAGGAGCACCTATCGGCACCAACCGGGGACTGCTCACCCGCGACTTCCTGGAAATCATCATCGGCCAGAGCAATGTGCCGGTAGTGATAGACGCCGGCCTGGGCGTACCGTCACACGCCGCGGCAGCTATGGAGATGGGTGCCGATGCCGTTCTGGTGAATACAGCTATCGCCGTTGCCGACAATCCTGTAGCAATGGCCGATGCATTCCGTATGGCCGTCATAGCAGGACGTAAGGCGTATCTTGCCGGTCCCGGCGCACAGTCAACCGATGCCGTCGCTTCCAGTGAACTTACCTCATTCCTTAACCAGCTTTAATGATGTGATATGAAGATACATAATATTGACCTCTCGTCATATCCCAATTCCGAGAAGATCTATGTCAGCGGTGAAATCTATCCCGACATAAAGGTGGCGATGCGTAAGATCAGTCAGTATCCTACTGTGAAAATCGAAAACGGCAAGCGCGTGGAATATCCCAATGCGCCCGTAGTGGTCTATGATACCAGTGGCCCTTATACGGATCCCGGTTATACGGTTGATGTTAACGCCGGCCTACCTCGTGTGCGCCAGCAGTGGGTCATTGACCGCGACGACACCGAGGAGCTTGAGGATATTACTTCCGCTTACGGCCGGGAGCGTAGGGATAACCGTCAGCTCGACGCAATCCGTTTCCCCCGCAGCTATAAACCGCGTATGGCCAAAGCAGGACAGCGTGTCACCCAGATGTCCTACGCCCGTCGCGGCATCATAACCCCTGAGATGGAATATGTTGCCATACGCGAGAACCTGAACAACCGTGAGCTTGGGATTGAATCATACATCACGCCTGAGTTTGTACGTCAGGAGGTGGCGGCCGGCCGTGCTGTGATTGCCGCCAATATCAATCATCCCGAGGCCGAGCCAATGATAATAGGGGAGAAGTTTTCAGTGAAGCTCAATACTAATATCGGCAATTCGGCTCTTTCTTCGGGCATAGAGGAGGAGGTTGCAAAAGCTGTTTGGAGCTGCTACTGGGGCGGAGATACGCTGATGGATCTTTCGACTGGCGACAATATCCATGAGACACGCGAGTGGATCATCCGCAACTGTCCGGTGCCGGTAGGTACTGTCCCTATTTATCAGGCTCTTGAAAAGGTAAACGGCAAGGTGGAGGATCTTACATGGGAGATATACCGCGACACCCTTATAGAGCAGTGTGAGCAGGGAGTCGATTATTTCACCATCCATGCCGGCGTACTGAAGGCTCATGCCCCGCTGATTGCCGGACGTCTTACCGGGTGTGTGTCGCGCGGAGGTTCGATAATGTCACAGTGGACCGTGATCCATGACAGCGAAAGCTTTTTGTACACTCATTTTGACGAGATCTGTGAAATCCTCAACAAATATGATGTGGCAGTGTCACTCGGCGACGGTATGCGTCCCGGTTCGACCCATGATGCTAATGATGAGGCTCAGTTCCTTGAACTGGATGTGCTCGGCGAACTGACTGAAAAAGCATGGGCTCACGATGTGCAGGTACTCATTGAGGGCCCCGGACATGTGCCGATGCACAAGATTGCCGAGAATATGGCCCGTCAGAAAGAAAAATGCCACGGCGCGCCATTCTATACCCTCGGGCCGCTGACTACCGACATCGCCCCGGCTTACGATCATATTACGTCGGCCATCGGTGCGGCTCAGATAGCATGGCTCGGCACGGCTATGATATGTTACGTTACTCCTAAGGAGCACCTTTCGCTGCCAACTCTTGAGGATGTGCGCGAGGGAGTGATCGCCTACAAGATTGCCGCCCATGCCGCCGATCTCGCAAAGCGGTTGCCCGGTGCAGATATACGAGACAATGCATTGAGCAAGGCCAGGTTTGATTTCCGTTGGAAGGATCAGTTTAACCTGTCGCTTGATCCGGAGAAAGCCCGCCGCTTCTATCTGGAGTCGCGCCGGGATGCTCCCGATGCCGACGATCGCTTCTGTACGATGTGTGGCCCTAATTTCTGTGCCATGAGGATTTCTCAAAATATCAGTGAAAAATGTCAGGATTAAACAGTTGCATAGAGAGGGAGACGGTTGCCAACTCCCGCGGTTTTGCCGATATTATCGGGCAATGGGACTGGGATGCCACCGGCGAGGCTGTCATGACGGCTACCGATGCCGATGTAAACCGCGTGCTTGCAAAAGCGGAGAGTAATGCGACGCCTCTTACGCCCGAAGAGTTTGGAATACTCATTTCGCCGGCGGCATCGCCTTATCTGGACAGGATGGCGTTGCTAAGCCGTCGCTATACACTCGAACGTTACGGAAAGACGATATCACTGTATATCCCGATGTATGTGTCCAATGCCTGTTCCAATGCATGTGTGTACTGCGGTTTCAACCATGCCAACGCTCTGTCACGCACCATCCTTACCCCCCAACAGATTGAAGCCGAATGTAAGGCTATAAAGGAGCTTGGAGACTTTGACAATCTGCTTATAGTGAGCGGAGAATTTCCGGCGCTGTGTGGCGAAGAGTATTTCAGGCAGGCCATTGAGATCGGCCTTAAATACTTCAACAACATATCACTCGAGGTACAGCCTCTGCGCAGCAGTGAATACAAGGCTCTCGCGGATGCCGGACTGTATGGAGTGGTCTGTTTTCAGGAGACTTACAACGCGAAGAATTACAAAAAATACCATCCGCGCGGCATGAAATCCATATACAGCTGGCGCCTGAACGGTTACGACCGCATGGGTCGGGCCGGCATTCATAAAATCGGCATGGGCGTGCTGCTGGGACTGGAGGACTGGCGCACTGATGCGGTAATGATGGCCCGCCATCTGCGTTATCTTCAGAAGAATTACTGGCAGACACGTTACAGCGTTAACTTCCCGCGCCTCTGTCCGTCGGAGAGCGGTTTTCAGCCTAATTTTGTGGTATCTGACCGAGATCTTGCACAACTTACGTTCGCGTTCCGTATATTCGACCACGATGTTGACATCTCGTATTCAACGCGCGAGAATCCGCAGTTCCGCGACAATATGATGCGTCTCGGGGTGACCTCGATGAGCGCCGGCAGCCGTACCGAGCCGGGCGGATATGCATCGACTCCCGATGCGCTTGAGCAGTTTGAGGTAACCGACGAGCGCTCTCCCCGTGCCGTGGTGGAGGCCATACGCAAAAATGGGTATGATCCTGTGTGGAAGGATTGGGATACATGTCTGCAATAGTTAGTTATGAACCGATATGTAAGAAATCTTCAGCTTGAGGGGTTTGATGAAACCTCTCAGGCTCGTTTGCGTGAGGCTTCGGTTGCTGTCGTCGGAGCCGGCGCCTTGGGCTCGGTGGTTGCCATGTACCTTGCGGCAGCCGGAGTAGGACGACTGCGCATAGCCGATTTTGATACGATTGACCTGACCAATCTTCAACGCCAGGTATTTTTTGCAGAAAGTGAAGTGGGCCAGTCAAAAGCCCGCGTTCTTGCCGGCAAAGTGCATGGTCTGAACAGTGAGGTTGAGGTCGAGATTTTTGAGAAATTAGTGTCGGGCAAAAATGTCTGTGATTTTTTCTCAGGCTGCGATGTGATAGCCGAGTGCTCCGATAATCCTGCTACCAAGGAACTTACAGTCAGTGCCGGAATGCAATCCAATATTCCGGTGGTCGTAGGTGGTGTAAGGGAATATGAAGGACAGGTCGCGGTGTTTCACGATCCCACGGTCGCTTATACCGATGTTTTTCCTGCTCCCGGCAATGTCGGGATGTTGCCATGCAGCCTGTCGGGAGTATTCAGTCCTGTGCCCGGTATAGTGGGATCACTTCAGGCATCGGAGATACTGAAAATTATCGCCGGATTACCCGGAGTGCTTGAGAATCAGCTCATGACGTTTGACGTCCGCGCGCTTTCGTTCAACAAATTCATGTTCTGAACTACTAAGTACGTTAAAAAATGGATATAATCGGTAGGAATTGTGTAATTTTGCCGCCGATTTAATCCGTTGGCCTATGACTGAGGAGCGATTATGGAATAAGGAATATATCAAGGTGATGTGCAGCAACTTCCTGCTGTTTTTCGCTTTTTATCTGCTTACACCATTATTGCCGGTATATCTTGATAATCAATTTCATACCGACAAACATTGGATCGGTATCGTATTGTCGGGATATGTAGTGGCGACTCTGCTTGCGCGACCCTTCAGCGGTTTTTTTGTCGACAGCTTCAACCGCAAGAAAGTATTGATGATATGCTTCTTCGCATTCTTTTTATGCTTTACCGGATATATCGGAGCGAGTACGTTGCTGATGTTTGCGATCGTGCGTACGATGCACGGCATACCGTTCGGAGCATCGACCGTCGCCAACAGTACGGTTGCCATAGATGTCCTGCCTTCATCGCGCCGCAATGAAGGCCTCGGCTTTTATGGACTTAGCAATAATCTGGCGATGGCAATAGCGCCTTCGGCCGGCATATATATCTACCATGCGACCTCCAACTTCAATCTTCTGTTCTGGTTGTCGTTGATTCTGGCGTTTGTCGGTTTCCTCTGTACCTCACAGGTGAAAATTCCGCAGCGGGAGATCGTGCGTGACAAACCGAAATTAAGTCTTGATCACTTTTTTCTGACACGCGCGTGGCTGATGGCCATCAATATCGGTCTGTTCGGTCTGTGCTGGGGTGTCATGAGCAACTATGTTGCCATCTACGGCCAGGAAGCGCTTGGAATTACCGATGGAACAGGCGTGTTTTTCATGCTGCTCTCGCTCGGACTTGTCGCCTCACGTCTGTATGGTTCGCGGGCATTGCGTGCCGGCAAAATCACTCTGAGCTGTAGCCGGGGAGTGATAGTGTCGCTTGTCGGTTATACCCTGTTTGCGCTTGCTCCAGGCGAATGGAGCTTTTATGCATCGGCGCTGCTGATAGGACTCGGCAACGGTCAGATGTATCCTGCCTTCCTGAACATGTTTGTGCAGGTGGCGCGTCACAATCAGCGCGGAACCGCCAATTCATCTATCCTCATATCATGGGATATGGGAATGGGAATCGGCATACTGCTCGGAGGATTTATCGCTCAATATGTAAGCTATTCGGCGGCGTTCTGGACTGTGGCCGCCATACAGGCTTCGGGTACGGTGCTCTTCCTTGTGGCTACCCGCTATTTCTTTCAGAGCCGGCGACTCGTCGAGGAGGACGGGGCACGACGTTTATAGCAGTTCTTATATCCGCATATTCCGCACGAATAGGGAAGTTTGCGCACCTCGGCACCTATGCCGATGATACCGCTCACCGACTTTATCGGCAACATGAGGCTTGAATCGGTCAATGACACACCGCATGGCCTGTCGCTCGGAAAAAGTTTGAAAAGCTCCTGCTGGGCCGATACATGCCATCCGCAATAGCCGGGACTGAACCGGTTGGTATGTTTCCACCCGGCACTGTCGATCTGTTGCTGCAGAGCCTCTTCCATGCGGTCGGCCATTTTTTCGGCAATCACACTGCCTATGGCATCGGCAACAAATACCCTCACCATGTCGCCCTCATCCTTTAGCCGATGCTGGAAGTTCTCAAACTCCATTCCGGCGGTTGCGACGAAGAATGCGAATGCCGATGCTCCGCGCAACTGATGGGCTATTATGCGTCCAAGCATGAATCGTCGGCCGCCGGTCTCCAGCAGGCAGGTGCGTGGCGCCAGTTCTCCCTTGGTAAGGAAGAAGCAGTAGCGCGGATGGACTATCTCCCGTATCTCATCTACGAGACGTGTGACCTCGGATATGACGTCGGCATCGGGCTCCGCATCTCCGTAGCCCATCTGTTCGTAAATGTCGGCCGGGGTAATTCCGAGCTCGTCGTATGTGAGAGTTGCCTCAGTCATTGGCGGCGTTATACTCTTTCAGAGCCTCAAAGAAGGCATCGATATTGGCAAGCGGAGTGTGGGGCGGTGTATCACAGCCGCTTGACAGTACAAAATTGGGATAATCCTTTGTAGCTTCAAGCAGGGCCCGTGTAGCCTTGCGCATCTCCTCGGGAGTGGCGTCCTTGAACATGGTCACGGGGTCAAGATTACCCATGGCGAGTGCCGTTGGCGGAACGTCGCGTATCACCTCGGTCATATCACACTTGTTGCCGAAGTGATATGCTCCGGCACCGGTTGCCACCATAGCCTCCGTGCAGTGGCCGGTGTTGCCGCAGTTGTGGAGTACGACAGTGAAATAGTCATCCTGCACGGCATCGACAATGCGTTTCACATAGTCGGAGGAGAAACGGCGGCAGTCATCGTTTGACATTAGTCCCGCAGCCGGTTCAGCCATAACCACACCGTTGGCTCCGGCGGCTTTCAGCGCAAGACAGTACCGCAGGATAAACTCAGTACACTTTGCGAGTAGCTTGTGGGCAGCTTCCGGGTTCTGGTAGATCAGCACCATGATTTCCGACATGTCATAAAGACGTCCGGCAAGCGAGAAGGGGCCTATGCAGCCTCCGAGCACCGGCCGGTCGGTTATGGAACGCGCAGCCAGAAGATTGGCTTTCAGATAGGCGGGCACGCGTCCGGCTTTCAGCGAAGGTATCTGCAACCGATCGATATCCTCAGGCGAATCAAGGAGATGGCCTATTACAGCCGGCACCTCGTTTTCGGTAAAAGATATTTTCGCGCCGAATGCTTCGGCCTCCACGGTGAGATCCATTATCACGGTGGCGGCTGCAGTGGGGTAGCGCTCGGCAAGAGCGCATATAGAGTCATGATGAACGTTGCCGTCGCTCACGGCTTCAAGTACCGTATGTCCGGTAAATTCGATGCCCGGATGGGTCATTACAGGCACTGCGGCTACGTTACGGTTGCGGATCAGGTCACGCATCCATTCGGTCATGTTGATTGTCATGGTAAAAAGCTTTTAATGATGCAAAGTTAATTTATTCTTCTTTATGTACAATCTTTGTGGTTTAGCTTTTTTTTATTAAGTTTGCATAGTGTATAAATAACACAACTGACCATGAAACGATCAATCATATCAAGCGCAATACTGCTATGTATGGGTCTTAATGTCGCCGCCGGCGATATCCACGTATCGGCTCGCAACGGCAATGATCTCAACGACGGTTCGGCATCGTCACCGGTTATGACCGTGGCTCAAGGTTTTAAGATAGCCCGCGAATGGCGTCGTCTGAATTCACCTCAGGTTAAGGGAGGTATCCGCATAGTGCTTGATGAAGGTACATATCAGCAATCAAAACCTATTTTCATACGTCCCGAGGACAGCGGTACACCCGATGCTCCTACAGTTGTCACATCAGCCGGTGAAATTCCGGCGGTGATCAGCGGCGGTGTCGACGTGACCGGCTGGAAACGTGGAACTTCCGATACGCGTCTGCCGGCCGACGTGCGCGACAAGGTGTGGGTGGCCGAGGCTCCGCGTGTGTCAGGACGCATTGTCGAGACACGCCAGCTTTATGTGAACGGCGAAAAAGCTATACGTTCCACTCAGTGGGGCCCTGATTCGATGCAGCGCATGGTCGATTTTGATCCGGTGGAATGTACTATCACGATTCCTGTTCCGGAGGTCGACCTTTCGTCAGCCGACAGACTGGAGATGACGGTTCATCAGCGCTGGGCGATAGCTATACTGCGTGTCAAATCGATGGAACCGACGGCCGACGGAAATGTGAAAGTGAAATTTTATGATCCTGAAAGTCAGCTTGAGTTCGCCCATCCGTGGCCGCAACCGGTTATCGGAGGTGAACGCGGCAACTCGTCATACATGCTTGGAAATGCGGCCGAACTGCTGGATTCTCCCGGAGAATGGTTCCAGGATTATCCCTCCGGACGCATTTATTATTATCCTGCCGAGGGGGTTGACATGTCGGCTGCCACGGTGACAATTCCGCTTCTTGAAACAATCATGGAGGTAGAGGGGTCACGTGAGCGCCCGGTACATGACATCGCCTTTGATAATGTCGCTTTCGAATATGCGGCGTGGCTACGCCCCTCGCTTGAAGGACATGTGACTCTTCAGGGCGGTTTCAGGCTGATCGACGCGTATAAGCTTCACGAACCGGGATTGCCTGAAAAGGCCGAACTGGAAAATCAGGCATGGATAGCGCGTCCTGAAGCCGCAATTACGGTAAGACATGCTTCGGCTATAGATTTCCGCAACTGCCTGTTCAGTCACCTCGGAGCCACCGGCCTCGATTATGTGACTGCCGTAAGCGGATCGTCGGTGACCGGGTGTAGCTTTACCGACATAGGCGGCACCGCAATACAGATAGGCACTTTCCCCGACATGGGGTTTGAAACGCATGTGCCTTACATTCCCGCTGTGAAAGATGACATCTGCAGCAATATCA
This sequence comes from uncultured Muribaculum sp., assembly GCA_964541165.1. GTDB lineage: Bacteria > Bacteroidota > Bacteroidia > Bacteroidales > Muribaculaceae > Muribaculum. The sequence goes on along the minus strand of CAZIPQ010000021.1, from coordinate 11,364 downwards.
CCATAAGCGGCAATACGATTGTCAATGCCACCAACGAGGATTGGGGCTGTGTCGGTATCGGAGCCGGTTATGTCCGTGACCTTGTCATTGCCGATAATGAGGTGTGCGATCTCAATTATTCCGGTATCTGCGTAGGGTGGGGGTGGACTCCGCTTGAAAGCGGCATGCGCAACAACCGCATCACCGGCAATCACGTGCATCACTTTGCAAAGCAGCTTTATGATGCCGGCGGCATATACACGCTGTCTTATCAGCCCGGATCAGTTATTGCACGTAACCGCATCGAGGATCTTGTGGCTGCACCCTATGCAACCAATTACCGTGGATTTTACATATATTTCGATGAGGCTACCGATGGATTTACCGTGGAGGAAAATTTCTGTCCTGATGCGGAATTCGGCTATAACCGTCCCGGTCCCGACATGACTATACGCAACAACGGGCCTCATGTGAAAATACCGGCCAAACGATAAATACGAACAATCAAATATATAATGAAACCTACTAATTATCATTTGTTTGACTTCCTTGACTTTGATCCCGATCTAAGCCGGGACGAGTCATTGTGGAAAGCTTACGCTCCTCTCGCCGTCGAAGAGAAAGATGGCGATATACATATAACCGTACCGTTTCAGAAGCAGGTACTTGCCGCCGATATGGCCGCTGACTTGTCAGTGCCGCGCGAAGAGCATACACTTATCCTCCGTCAATATGGCCCGAAGATAATACGTGTGTTCATGGGGTTTGGTGAACTGGAAATGACCGACACGTCGGAAATGCTCCAGATGAACGAGCGTGTGACCAAAATGCCGCTCCATGCCGAATTCCGTGATGACCAGTGGATCATATCGACCGATGACAATGTGTGTCGCGCAGTAATAAATTTGCGTGAACCCCGCCTTGACCGCTGGAGCTATCTTCAGCCTGATCCGCAGGAGACTCTTGACGTGCGTCTGTATCCTGACGGCAAGCGTGAGGTGCGTCTTGCTGCCTATGATCACTTCTCGCCTCCACGCTACGATGCACTGCCACTGGCCTACTGCAAGCGCGACGGAGAGCGTGAGCGCGCCACCCTGTCGTTTGAGTGCAAGCATGACGAGTGTTTTGCCGGTACCGGTGAGCGTTTTGCCAAGATGGATCTCAGCGGCCAGACCTTCTTCCTGAAAAACCAGGATGGCCAGGGCGTCAACAACCGCCGTACTTACAAGAATATCCCGTTCTACGTGTCAAGCCGTATGTACGGTACCTTCTATCATACATGCGCCTACTGCAAGCTGTCGCTTGCCGGTCATTCGACCCGCTCGGTACAGTTCCTGAATGATCAGGCCCTTATTGACGCTTTTGTCATAGGGGGCGATACGATTGAGGAGATTATCCGCGGCTACCGTGATCTGTCGGGCTATCCGGCGATGCCTCCGCTGTGGAGCTACGGTATATGGATGAGCCGCATGACATATTTCAGCGCTGATGAAGTCGATGGCATCTGCGACCGTCTGCGTAGTGAGCATTATCCGTGTGACGTGATACATCTTGATACTGGTTGGTTCAAGACCGACTGGCTGTGCGAGTGGAAGTTCAATGACGAGCGTTTTCCCGATCCCGCCGGGTTTATGCGCCGCCTGCGCGACAATGGCTTCAAGGTAACTCTGTGGCAGCTTCCCTATGTGGCTGAGGATGCCGAGCAGATCGAAGAGGCTCGTGCTAATGACTATATAGGCCCGCTTAAAAAGAAGCAGGCATCGGAGGGTTCCAATTTTTCTGCACTTGACTATGCCGGCACGATCGACTTTACATATCCTGCCGCTACCGAGTGGTACAAGGGATTGCTCCGCCGGTTGCTTGAAATGGGAGTGGCTGCTATAAAGACCGACTTCGGTGAAAATATACATCTTGACGCCGAGTATAAGGGCATGAAGCCCGAGCTGCTCAACAATCTCTATGCTCTGCTGTACCAGAAGGCTGCTTTTGAAATCACCAAGGAGGTGACGGGCGACGGCATTATCTGGGCACGTGCCGCATGGGCCGGATGCCAGCGTTATCCGCTTCACTGGGGCGGCGACTCGTGCAGTTCATGGGATGGTCTTGCCGGCTCACTGAAAGGCGGCTTGCATTTCGGTCTGTCGGGCTTTGCTTTCTGGAGCCATGACGTACCGGGCTTCCATACGCTGCCCAATTTTATGAATTCTGTTGTCGAGGATGACGTGTATGTGCGCTGGACTCAGTTTGGCGTGTTCTCGTCGCATATCCGCTACCACGGTACCAACAAGCGTGAGCCGTGGCACTATCCCGCCATCGCTCCGATCGTGAAGAAATGGTGGAATCTGCGTTATGCCCTCATTCCCTATATCGTAAAAGAGAGCCGAAAAGCCATAGAGAGCGGCGGTACTATCGTTCAGTCGCTGATATTCCATCATCCCGATGACCACATGTGCTGGCATATCGATGACCAGTATTACTTTGGTGATGACATGCTCGTGGCCCCCGTGATGAACAGCGAGAACCAGCGTGACGTGTATCTGCCGGAAGGCACCTGGGTTGACTTTTTCACCGGTGAGCGTCTTGAGGGAGGCCGCTGGCTGAAGGATGTCAAGGTGCCGCTTGAACGCATGCCGGTATACGTGCGTTTCGGCAGTGTCATCCCGCTTTATCCCGAGCATGTGGAGAGCACCGATGACATGGATATGTCGAAAGTGATCAATGTCACCTTCGATGACTCATTCAAGGGTATCATTAATGTAATCAACGTAGACCTGTAATAATGATGAAGACCTGGAAAGACAATCTTGAGGAAACCAAGAAACATTATATAGACTGGTGGAACCACAAGGGTATCGTACTCAACATGTGGGAGCACTTTCAGACAGGAGTGAAGCCTCACGCCGATGTGCCGCGTCCGGCTGATCCCGCCAATCTTGACCAGAAGTGGTTTGACCCGCAGTGGCGTGCCGAATTCCTTGACTGGTATATGGCCCACAGTTCATTCAAGGCCGACATCCTGCCGGTGGCAAATACACAGCTCGGCCCGGGATCACTCGCTGCGATACTCGGAGGAGTATTCGAAGGAGGTGAGGATACTATATGGATCCACCCCGATCCCAATTACTCAGATCACATCAAGTGGAACCCGGAACATCCCAACTGGAAACTGCATAAGGAGCTGCTGAAAGCATGCAAGGCCAAGGCCGACGGTCATTATTACATAGGCATGCCCGACCTCATGGAGGGTCTTGATGTGCTTGCGGCCATGAAGGGTACCGATAAGGTGCTTCTCGACACCGTCATGCAGCCTGAGGTGCTTGAACAGCAGATGCAGCATATCAACGACATATACTTCAAGGTATTCGACGAACTGTATGACATAATCCGCGAAGGTGACGAGATGGCGTTCTGCTACTTCTCATCGTGGGCTCCCGGTAAGATGGCCAAGCTGCAGTGTGACATATCGACCATGATAAGCGACGCCGATTACCGCCGCTTCGTGCAGCCGTTCATACGCGAGCAGTGTCAGCGCATACCCTATACACTCTATCACCTTGACGGTGTGGGCGCCATGCACCATCTGCCGGCTCTGCTTGAAATTGACGAGCTGAAGGCTATACAGTGGACCCCCGGCGTGGGTGAGCCTCAGGGCGGAGCGCCGAAATGGTATGATCTTTACCGCCGTATACTGGATGGCGGCAAGAGCATAATGGCATGCTGGGTGACCCTTGATGAGCTGCGCCCGCTTCTCGACAACATCGGTGGCAACGGTGTGCATCTTGAGATGGATTTCCATAACGAGGATGAGGTTGAGCAGGCCATGCGTATCGTCGAGGAATACCGTGGCAGCGAACCGAAGGCGCGTGAGGATGACGGAGTGCTGCGTATAAACTCAGGCTTTGACGCCGACCGTGAGGTGGAGCGGATAATCGATGAGGTTGAGAGCCGGTTTGTGAAAGAAGAAACTGCCGCGGATGCTGCTGTGGCGGAGGAAATGCCTGAGTCGCCGATAGCCCGTGAGATGAAGCAGCGTGTGCTGATCCTCGACGGTGCCATGGGAACTATGATACAGGGCTTTAAACTTGCCGAGAGTGATTTCCGGGGCGAGCGCTTTGCCGGTCATGCCGTTGATCTCAAGGGCAACAACGACCTGCTGTGTATCACGCGGCCTGATGTGATAAAGGATATCCACCGCAAATATCTTGAGGCCGGTGCTGACCTGATCACCACAAATACGTTCAATGCCCAGCGTATATCGATGGCCGATTTCCATCTGGAGGATATGTCGCGTGAGATTAATCTGGCCGCATGCCGGATAGCACGTGAGGTAGCCGACGAGTTCACCAAGGCCAATCCGTCAAAACCGCGTTTTGTGCTCGGTTCGATCGGCCCGACAAGCAAGACCTGTTCGATAGCTTCCGAAGGTGTGCAGCCCGGCTGGGGCACTTTCAGCTATGATCGCCTCCTGCAGGCCTACGAGGAGCAGGCAAAGGCCCTTATCGAGGGTAATGTCGACGCATTGCTTATCGAGACGATATTTGATACGAAAAATGCCGAGGCTGCGATCGAGGCTGCGTGTGCCGCCATGCGTTCTGCCGGTAAGCGTCTTCCCATAATGCTGAGCTTCTCGGTGGCTACACCTGAAGGCCGCAATATGCTCGGCCAGTCGATAGAGGAATTTCTTGACAGCATAGACAAGACGGTGCCCGTGATGTCGGTAGGCATCAACTGCACGGCTGATATAAAGGCCATGACTCCGCTGCTTGTGCGTCTCGGAGAGAAATATCCGTGGTACATCAGTGCTTATCCCAACGCCGGCTTCCCCGACAGCAACGGACATTACAGCAGTTCTCCCGAGTCGTTGCTGGCCGATATATGGCCGCTGCTTGACGGACATGCCCTCAACATAGCCGGCGGATGCTGCGGTACGAGCGACAGTTACATCGCCCGCATGGCGGCGGTGATACAGCCGGCTCCCGGCCTGTGGCTGTCACCGCATCGTCCAGGAATGAAGCCGTCAGTGGTTGTGCCGGTTGCCGAGACCGTTGTGCCTGAAATACATGGTGCCGAGTGCGAGTGCTGTCATCCCAAACCCAAGGCTGAAGTCACCGGCGATGATATATTCGAGGCAATACTCGCCGGAAAAGACGACGATGCCGCTGCGGCAACCCGCCGCGCCATAGATGCCGGCATGGCGCCGCAGGATATCATAAACGGCCAGATGATACGTGCCATGGGCGAAGTTGGTCAGCGTTTCCAGGATGGCAAGGCGTTTGTTCCCCAGCTGCTTATGGCCGGACGTGCCATGAAAGCCGCTCTCGAGCTTCTGAAGCCTATGTTGGCCGGATCAGCCTCCACCACTATCGGAAAAGTTGTCATCGGCACCGTGAAGGGTGACCTTCATGATATCGGCAAAAATCTTGTGGCATCGATGCTTGAAGGCTGCGGCTTTGAGGTGGTCAACATCGGTATCGATGTGCCGAGTGAGACTTTTGTCAACGAGGTGAAGGCCAATGATGCCGACATACTGTGCATGAGCGCCCTGCTCACCACGACCATGACTTACATGAAGGATGTCATCGATGCTCTTGAGGCTGCGGGAATCCGCGACAAGGTAAAGGTGATGGTGGGCGGAGCTCCCGTAACCCAGGCATTTGCTGATGAGATTGGTGCCGACGGCTACAGCGACAATGCCAACACTGCCGTGGCTGTCGCTAAAAAGCTCATGGCGACGTCCTGAAAATTGATATTATTAACTTAACCTTATCTAATAAAACAACATGGATACAGTGAGTATGAACCTGTCGGACTGGATAGTTCTGATAGGGTATTTTGTAGTTTTGATCGCCATCGGTGTATGGGCCAGTGCCAAGAGTAAGAAGGGTAGCCCAAACTTCCTTGCCGGCAAATCACTGAGGTGGCATCACATCGGCTTTTCGATGTGGGGCACAAATGTGGGTCCGTCGATGCTAATAGCCTCGGCCAGTGCCGGCTTTGCCGCGGGTATTGTGTCGGGTAACTATGCGTGGTATGCCTTTGTGTTTATCGCGTTGCTGGCGTTTGTGTTTGCTCCGCGTTATCTGGGCGAGAATATCACCACGCTGCCTGAGTTTATGGGTAAGCGTTTCGGCCAGTCGACCCGCAATATGCTTGCGTGGTACACGATTGTCACCATCCTGATCTCATGGCTTGCCCTTACTCTGTTTGCCGGTGGTATTCTGATCCGTCAGGTGTTCGGTATTCCGATGTGGCTGTCGGCGTTTATCCTGCTTGCCATCTCAGCCTTCTTCACCATGTTGGGCGGACTGAAAGCGGTGGCCTACACCAATGTTTATCAGATGGTGCTGCTGATCCTTGTATCGGCCGCTCTTACCATAGTAGGTATCTATCATCTGGGCGACCACTCGTTTGTTGGCGGTGTCACCACGCTTGCCGATCCTGATGTGGTGCCGTCGCATTACTGGAACCTCTTCCAGCCCAATTCCGACAAGGAGTTCCCTTGGCTCCCCATACTTCTGGGTTATCCTATCTCGGGTCTGTGGTTCTGGTGTACCGACCAGTCGATGGTGCAGCCTGTGCTGGCAGCCCGCAGCCTTGACGAGGGTCAGAAAGGCGCCAACTTCACCGGCTGGCTCAAGATCCTCGACGTGGCCTTATATATCATCCCCGGTGTCGTGTGCTTCGCATTGTGGAAGAAAGGTTTCTTCGGCAGCATGAACGTGGAGGCTGACAACGCCTATATGACTCTGGTAAATCACCTGTTCCCTTCGGGCATGGTAGGCCTTGTGATGGCGGTGCTGACAGCCGCTCTCGTAAGTACCATCGGCTCGGCCCTGAACGCGCTCAGCACCATCTTCACGATGGACATCTACGTGAAAAACATCAAGAGTGACGCCACTCCTCAGGAGATCGTGCGTACGGGCCGCATCGTGACCGTAGTAGGCGCGCTGGTATCGATCATGATTACCATTGCCGTCGACAACATCAAGGGCATGGACCTGTTCAACGTGTTCCAGTCGGTGCTCAGTTTTATCGCGCCTCCCATGGCGGCGGTATTCGTGATGGGAGTGTTCTGGAAGCGGTGCAGCACACTGGCTGCCAATGTAGTCCTTACATTCGGCACCCTGTTCAGTATCGGCTGCGGCATCCTCTATCTGTGGATCATTCCCGATGCCGCCGAGCACATGCACTTCATGATGCTGTCATTTATCATCTTTGTGGTATTGATCCTGAGCATGGTGGTCATCAGCTTTGCCGACAAGGCAATCGAAGAGCGTAAATCCATGGCAATGGCCGAGAGCAAGATGTCGGTCAGCGTACGCCTCGCCTGGATAATCCTCGCCCTCGTCATGATCGGCCTCTACATCTTCTTCAACGGCCACTGATATTGATCGACAGCATGTAGCTAATCGTCCATATCCGGCGAAGCCGAATTGTATCATCGTCTAGTAAGCGGCGAAGCCGCGATGTAATTATAGCACCACATCGAGCGCGTTAGCGCGAAGGTGTGGTGTTTTTAGTTTGCGTCATATCCGGCCTCGAAGAGGTCGCTATATGTTACGTGTACCATAATCGGGGACGGACTACGGCGATTGTATAGAGGTTATTGATTTGCGGCGTTTGTCGCATGTTAGTCATCATTTAAGCGGCGACGCCAAATTGTTTCGTATGTATTAGGCTATGGTATGGTCACCATGGAGTATAGTGATATTCCAGAATTAAGCTATAAGATGTTCAGTAATATTGTGCGATTAAATTGCACAATATACAATTAAAAGTTGTGTGACTAAAAATTCGCCATTTTGGCACTGATTGCATGACAAATATTGTGAAAATAAGAAATTCTATTTAATTTTGTGCATGCATCTCAATTGCAGAGCCCGAAGTGGGATCAGCGGGGAGGGATGCGCATAATTTTTGATTTACCACTAGGTAGATCAAAGAAAAATAAAAGCGTTTACTAACGTTTCTGTTCTTGATATCTTGAAATCTGGCAGTTTCAAAAATCGTTGTCAAGACTTAAGCAATGGTAGATGCTCATGGATATGTAATATTATCCAATGGCTTATTGTATCATAGCGGCAAGCCATTGGTATGTCATTACATATTATACGTGGGCTCTGCACATTGCTCGTCTTACAATGATGGGCACATGCCAGAGCCTCAAGATATAGGACGAGCAATGGTAAGATACCCACGTTTTTTGTGTTTCGTCCGTCGCAGGGTGTCAGTCGGGCACAAACTAATTAATCTACGAATGAAAAGGCTTATCCTCTTTTTCTGTGCCACACTCGTTCAATTATGTATTCCCATCATTACGATTGCCGCTACCGGAGACGTGTTCACAGACGGACAATTTAAGTATACCGTCATCAGCGAAGAGTTGAAGACTTTAGAACTTAAGGGACTTGCAGTGACTCAGGAAGAAATAACTGGAGAGGTTATTATTCCAGAAACTGTAATTTACAATGATGCAACCTATTCTGTTTTCTCAATAGGAGTTGCTGCATTTAATAATTGCAATGGTCTGACAAGTGTTAAAATTCCAAGTTCTGTCATAACAATCAAATCTCAGGCATTCCAACTTTGTCGCGGTCTGATAAGTATCGTAATCCCTGACTCTCTTACTACAATTGAAAATTACACATTCTATGGGTGTGGAGACTTAACAAGTATCGAAATCCCGAACTCTGTTACCACAATTGGAAACGGTGTATTCTATGGATGTGGTAGCCTAAAAAGCATTGAGCTTCCAGCTTCGCTCACATCAATAGGTGACAAATGCTTTGCTGAGTGCGAACAACTGACAACAGTTACCAGCCTTCACACAACTCCTCCGACACTTGGAGGTAATGCCTTTGTCAAAGACATTGCTACAATTATTGTTCCCGAAGAAGCATTCAGCAATTATCAGAATAGTGACTGGGCTAATTATTTCTGGAATCTTAGAAAAGAAGCTCTTGATACAGGAGATGAATTTATAAGTGGACAGTTTAAGTATTCCATACTTAATGCAGAACTAAACACTGTAGAACTTAAGAATATTGCCGTTGTAACAGATAAAATAATCGGTGATGTCGTCATTCCTGAGACTGTACAATACAATACAGTAACTTATTTAGTAAGTTCAATTGGAGCTGACGTATTCCATGAATGCTATGGCATAACAAATATCGAAATACCGAATTCGATCACTACAATTGGGGATAACGCATTTTATGGATGTGTTGGCCTGACCAATATTACAATTCCAAATTCCGTCACAGCTATTGGAAATTCTACATTCTCTAGATGTTCTAATCTGAGAAATGTTATAATCCCTAATTCAGTTACAACCATCGGAGAAAGAGCATTTAGCGAATGCTCCAGCCTGACTAGTATCACAATTCCAAATTCTGTCACCGCTATTAAAGATGCTTCATTTCAATATTGCTACAATCTCGCAAGCATTGATATTCCAAATTCGATTACATCAATTGGATATAATGTATTCTGTGAATGTCGACACCTTACAAACATTACAATCCCAAATTCGGTTACAACAATTGGGAGAGCTGCTTTCATAAAGTGTACGGGATTGGTAATTATTACAATTCCGAATTCAATTACTGAGATTGGATCCCACACATTCATTGGATGTTCCAACCTGACAAATGTGGATATCCCTAATTCAGTCACAACAATTGGGGGATCAGCATTTAGTGGATGTACTGGTTTGACTAGTATTGAAATCCCAAGTTCAGTCACAACAATTGAGAAATGGGCATTTGGTGGATGTACTGGTTTGACTAGTATTGAAATCCCAAGTTCAGTCACAACAATTGGGGAATCAGCATTTAGTAGATGTACTGGTTTGACTAGTATTGAAATCCCAAGTTCAGTCACAACAATTGAGAA
>CAZIPQ010000021.1:0-1388 GCA_964541165.1 uncultured Muribaculum sp. | reverse complement strand
ATGTGCATTTAATGGATGTACTGGCCTAACTAATGTATATATTCCAAATTCGGTGACGACTATTGGAGGATGGACATTTACTGGGTGCAATATAACAGAGATAGAAATTCCGGATTCGGTCAGTACAATTGGAGAGGGTACATTTTGGGGATGTACTAATCTGACTAACATAAAAATTCCGGATTCAATCACCATTATCGAAGATTTTGCATTTCTCCAATGTCGAAGTCTAACCAATATCAAGATTCCTAATTCAGTTACGAAAATTGGAGACAAAGCATTCTGTACATGTACCAGTCTTACAAATATCAAAATTCCATCGACAGTCACTCAAATTGGAGAATATTGTTTTTACGAATGTACACAGCTCAACGAAGTAATTTGTTGCGCTGTGAATCCTCCCAGATTGGGAAGAGATGCATTTGAAAATAATATAGCTAACCTTATTGTTCCAAAAATTGCAATAACCAGTTATCAGAATAGCAATTGGAAATCTTACTTTAATAACATCAAGGCTCCACAGTTTAGTTACACCTACCATGGCCTAGATCTCAAATATGCTATCATTGATGAGATTGCAAAGACAGCAGAATTGACTAATAACAGTTCAGTTTTCGGGAATATCATTTTACCTGCTGATCTTATGTATAATGGAGACAAATTTACTCTGGTAGCTATCGGTGATGGGGCTCTGTCAGATTGTACTGAATTGACGAGTGTTGAGATGCCCGCATCAGTAAGCTCTATAGGAACAGCAGCCTTCAGCGGATGCACAAAACTCACTGAAGTTATATGCCACGCGGTCATTCCTCCGACTTTGGGAAGCAATGTGTTTGTCAAAGATATTGCTACAATTACCATTCCCGAAGAAGCCTTCGGCAGATATCAAAGCAGCGATTGGACTCAGTATTTCGCAAATCTCAAAAAACAAGAACTTATTACCGGAGATCAGTTTGAAAATGCAGAATTTGGATTTACCATACTTGACGACAAGTCAAATACCGTAACGCTAACATCGGTTATTTATACTACTGGCAATGTGACAATTCCAAGAACAGTGTCATATGGGGAAGTGATTTATACTATCACGTCTATTGGGGAAAGTGCATTCAATGGATGTCCTAACTTAACAGAGATTGAGATACCAGCTTCAGTAATCTCAATTAGGGACAGTTGTTTCAAGCATTGTACTCAACTCACCACAGTTATTAGCCTTGCCTCTACTCCTCCTACACTCGGTGAGGATGCGTTTGTCAAGGATATTGCTACGGTCAATGTTCCGGAGGAAGCCCTCAGCAGCTATCAGAACAGCGACTGGGCCCTGTATTTCACCAACCTCGCCAAGCAGGTTCTCGTGGCCGGCGATAAGTTCACCAGCCAGCAGCTGA
>CAZIPQ010000020.1:0-24980 GCA_964541165.1 uncultured Muribaculum sp. | reverse complement strand
CATCCTTGCCGTAGCTGCCGGCCTCGCGGCGGAAGCATGCCGAGTAGGCGCAGTTCTTGACGGGGAGCTGCGACTCATTGAGGATCACATCACGGTATATATTGGTGACGGGGACTTCGGCGGTAGGGATAAGGTAAAGATTGTCCTCGTTGACATAGTACATCTGTCCTTCCTTGTCGGGGAGCTGGCCTGTGCCGTAGCCCGATGCCTCATTGACAACATACGGGGGCTGTACCTCAAGATAGCCTGCCTTGCCGGCTTCGTCGAGGAAAAACTGGATGAGCGCACGCTGCAGGCGGGCACCCTTGCCGAGATATACCGGGAAACCGGCACCGGTTATCTTCACACCGAGGTCAAAGTCGATAAGATTGTATTTCTTTGCAAGATCCCAGTGGGGGAGGGCATCTTCAGGAAGGTCAGGCATGGGGCCGCCGGTTTTCTCAACAACGTTGTCGGCTGCAGTCTTTCCTTCGGGCACCATGGCGCAGGGCACGTTGGGGATCGACAGGAGGATGTTGCGTATCTCTGTCTCGGTGCGTGCCACTTCATCTGCTATCGCTTTCTGCTCATCTTTAAGAGTTGCCACGAGAGCCTTTGCTTTCTCTGCCTCCTCGCGGTTGCCTTCTTTCATCAGACGTCCTATCGAAGCGGCGAGTTTGTTGAGTTCGGCAGCCTTGGTGTCGTTTGACAGCTGCGACTGGCGGCGCATTGTGTCAAGCTCCAGGACTTTGTCAATGGCTTCCTTGCCGTCAAATCCTTTTACGGCAAGACGCTCAACTATATGCTGAGGATTTTCCTTAATTTGCTGTATTGTAAGCATGTTATATTGGTATTATGCTAAAAGTTGCTTTACCTTTGCTGAGATGGCCTTGCCTTCTGCGCGGCCGGCGAGCTCCTTGGAAGCCACGCCCATCACCTTGCCCATCTCCTTGACCGAAGTAGCGCCTACGCGGGCTATGATTTCGCTGATAGCGGCGGTCAGTTCCTCGTCAGTGAGCTGCTTGGGAAGATACTCTTCGATTATGGCAGCCTGTGCTAGTTCCTCGGCGGCCAGTTCCGGACGGTTCTGGGTGTTGTATATGTCAGCGCTCTCCTTGCGCTGCTTTACCATCTTCACGAGTATTTTCATTGCCGTGTCATCGCTGAGGTCGCCGTCGGCGCCGGGAGCGGTCTTGGCTTCAAGAAATTCTTTTTTGATGCCACGCAGTGTTTCCAGACGCACGTGGTCACGGGCGAGCATTGCCGATTTTATATCGGCATTTACTTTTTCAAAAAGTGCCATAGTAGTATATCGTTAATTAACGGTACAAATTTACAAATAATTACTTGAACCTCACTATCAGCTCTCAAAAATAAATCAGACTAACTGGTCTAATTGGACTAATTAGACAAAAAGAGGCATAATCCGTAGAATTATGCCTCTTTTTTTGTCGGGGTGAGAAGACTCGAACTTCCGACCTCCACGTCCCGAACGTGGCGCGCTGCCAACTGTGCTACACCCCGAGCGCGATTTTGCGGTCACAAAGTTATAATTTTTTTCTGCAATTACCAAAAATAATTGCACTGACCGTTCAAAAATTTACGCCGACATGGGCTGAGATTACAATTGTGTTGAAATTTTGGACGATTTCTTCTAATTTATTTGGAAAAATGGGGGGGGTAATTATATTTGCAAAGTCATTAACTTATATCAATTATAATTAATGAAATTTGTTTAAAATAGCTAAACGCAACTAATTGTAGGGATGTCCCTTTTTGGCGTGTAAGGAGATTATAGAACCAACCAATTTATAATTACATTTTATGCTAAAGAAAGTATTAATTGCCATGCTGATGCTGGCTATGACACTTCCGGGAGCATTGGCTCAGTCGAGCCGTACTGTTACCGGTACTGTCGTGGCTGCAAACGGCGAACCCATTGTGGGTGCCACAGTGTCAATTTCAGGTACTTCCGACGCTACGGCTACGGATGTCGACGGTAAGTTTACCCTTACAGTTACCAATCCCGCCAAGTCAAAGGATCTGTTGGTATCATTCATCGGTATGAAGCCGTTCATGATGCCCTTGTCAAAAATCAACGGCCCTGTCGCTATCGAGATGGAAGACAGCGACACAATGCTTGATGATGTCATCGTGACCGGTTATACCACGCTGTCAAAAGAGCGTGCCACCGGTTCTTTCGGAACACTCTCGTCCAAGCAGATCGACTCAAAGCTCGGCGCTAATCTTGCCGATCGTCTTGAGGGTCAGATGGCGGGTGTGGTCCTTGACAAGGACGGTACACTGTCAATACGCGGTATTTCCTCACTTAGAGCCGAGACTGCTCCGCTCGTGGTTGTCGACGGATACCCCACCGAGGAGAAGCTTACCGACCTCAACCCCGACAATATCGAGAATATCACCGTGCTTAAGGATGCCGTGGCTGCTTCAATCTACGGTTCACGCTCAGCCAACGGTGTGATCGTCGTTACCACAAAGCGCGGTACCGAAGGCAACGCCCGCCTCAGCTACCGCGGCTCACTCATGATAAAGCCGAAGCCCGATCTGGATTACCTGCACCTTGCCAGCACTTCCGATTATATCGACGCCGAGCTTGACCTGTATGAGCAGTCGCCCACTTCAAGCACCTATAATATCGCTTCAAAGAGCCATTCCCGTTCAGAGGTGCAGTACCTGTTGTCACTGCAGCGCGCCGGAATGATCTCGGAGGCTGATTTCAATTCACGTATCGCCTCAATGCGCAATGTTAACGTGTTGCGTCAGGTTGAGGACCTGATGTTCCGTACCGCCCTCACCCAGACTCACAATATCGGTATCAGCGGCGGTAGCACTACCAACCGCTACAACCTTGCGGTAAACTACATGAATGCCCGCGAGACATTCCTCAACTCCAATTCTGACCGACTCCTCATTGACCTGTCAAACGAGTGGAAGCCCTTCAAGTTCCTTACCGTAGGTATCACTTCCAATATCAGCTACTCACGCGCCAAGGCTCCCAATACCGGCTGGGATTCACTGCTCGGTTATGATTACATCAAGCCTTACTCACAGCTTACCGATGCCAACGGTCTGGCAGCCCTCAATACCCTCAGCTACGCTTCGCAGGAGCTTTACAAGGGTATCTCCGGCGGTAAGAGCACTGACTATAACCCTGTGACTGACGCATACGACTCTTACAATAAGAGCACTACATTCGGCGCACGACTCAACGCATTCCTCCGCTTCCAGATCATAGAGGGCCTTAACCTTGAGGTAGGCGGCAGCTGGAACCGCAGCTACAACACCTATAAGGCAGTATTCGAAAGCGACAGCTACGTGATGCGTCTCGCCTACAATTCGTCAACCTCTATCAGCAACTCGTCAAATCATTATATCCCTGACGGCGATATGATTAACGAGCGCCGCTCGATGAACGAGAACTGGACCATCCGTACTCAGGTCAACTTCAGCCGCAGCTTCGGCCTGCATCGTATCTCGGCTCTCGCCGGTAACGAGGTGCGCCGTATCAGCTACGATAACAACACTTACGCTACCCGTTTCGGTTATAACTCGACTGCCGGTTCATTTAGCCCCGTCAACCTTATCGACCTTAATTCAGGCAAATATGACAACGACATGGTCGGCGGCGGTATCGGTATGTATAACCTTACCAACGGTGCCTACTCGCTGCGTGACAACCGCTTCGTTTCCTGGTACTTCAACGGATCATACGACTACAACAACCGTTACCTCGTGAGCGGTAGTATCCGTGAGGATCAGACCAACTTCTTCGGTACCAATCCCAAATACCGTCACAAACCGCTGTGGTCAATCGGTGGAACCTGGAAGATCTCTAACGAGGATTTCTTTGACTATGAATGGGTAAGCCGTCTGAACCTCCGTGCATCATACGGTGTCAACGGTAACATCTCACTCTCCGAGGGCCCGTACCTGATCCTCAGTGCCGGCAGCTTCAACAGCACTACTGGCGGTGTATCAAACGGTATCTCATCATATCCCAACAACTCGCTCCGCTGGGAGAAGACCAAGACTACCAACGTGGGTGTTGACTTAGACGTGCTCAAGAATCGTGTCGGCATGAGCATCGACTACTATTACAAGCGTTCAAGCGACCTGCTTGCATCTGATGCGATGGACCCCACTACCGGTGCAACCTCAATGACCAAGAACGTCGGTTCAATCGAGAACAAGGGTCTTGAAATCAGCCTCCACGGCACCCCGATCCGCAACCGCGACTTCAGCTGGGATGTAATCTACAACTTCACCTACAACAAGAATAAGGTGCTCAAGTACAATGTGGCCCGTAACTACTCCACCTCATGGGCATGGGTTCAGCCTATCCATGCTGAAGGTTATCCGATGTACGGCCTGTTCGGTTACCGCGGTGCCGGTATCGACAATCAGGGTAACGCCCTTATCTATGATCCCGAAGGCAATGTCAAGCTGGCAGCCGACTGTGATCTCGACGATATCATCTATCTCGGTTCTTCAGTTCCCAAGTATGACATGTCACTTACCAACAACTTCAAGTATAAGAACTGGAGCCTGTCGTTCATGTTCATCGCCAAGCTCGGCCACAAGTTCCGTCAGGACGTGTTCCAGGGTAGCAACATCACCAGCCGCCACGTGGGCGAACGCTGGAAACAGCCGGGTGACGAGGCTCACGCAATCTATCCCGTACTCAGGAGCTGGAACATGGATATGTTCTACTATCCTTTCTGCGATACATTCGTAAGCAGCGCCAACTACATGAAGCTCCGCGACATCACGCTGGAATACTCGTTTGAGAAGTCACTGCTCCGTCATATCGGTATGACCGATGCCCGCATTTATCTCCAGGCACGCAACCTGTTCCGCATCACTTCGAAGAATGTTGACATTGACCCTGAGACAATGGAGATCGAGCTTGGTGGCGGTATGGGTAGCGGCACCAATATCGGCTATACCGTATTGCCCCGCGACGCCGAATACTATGTAGGTTTAAGTTTCAGCTTTTAAATGATTGATACAATGAATAAATACTTGAAATATATGGCCATAGGCACCCTCGCCTTAGCCACCACCTCCTGCCACGACTTCCTTGACGTGAAGCCGGTGGGTAAAATGATCCCTACCGAGGTATCGCAGTTTGAGAATCTTCTCAACAATACCAATACCATCGACTATTTCATGATGGACAACAACCGCGGCTGCTGCTACGCCATGCTCGGCGACAACCTGCGCCTGTCGGAGTCACATCTGAAATACCGTTATATCCCCTCGTTCCCCAACCTCGATCTGCTTGCGGCCTATATCTATTATTCGCCGATGCTCAATCCGCTAAGTACTCCGTTCTGCTGGAGCTACGGTATATATCGTCCGGTTGGTTATTTCAACAACGTTATCGACGGTGTAAGCGACATTGACTCTGAAGATGAGTATGCACGCGGCGTTATCGCTCAGGCTAAGATAGGACGCGCCTGGATATACCTTAACGCAGCCCTCTGCTACGGCCCGATGTGGGATCCCTCGGGTGCTAACGATACTCCCGTGATACCTTTGCGCACAAGCGGTGACCCGACTCAGGAGAACGGTCCTCTCGCCACAACCGCCGAACTGTTCGCCCAGGTTAAGGAAGATCTTGACTATGCATGTCAGTATGCGCCTGTTCAGGTGATCAATCCTTGCCGTGGCAATCGTGCCGCCGCCTATGCCCTCCGCGCCGAGTACAACATGTACACCCGCAATTGGACTGACATGGCTGCCGATGCCGCCGAGGCATGGCGTCTTGCCGTAGCCAACGTCGGTTCTGTTGACAAGCTGATCTACAACTTCAATGACTTCTACTATGTTCTGGAGAGCCCTGCCACTGTGCCCGACGGCGTTGACCCCCGCGTGTACATGACTCTCAAAGGCCCGGACAATGACTTTGAACTCACTGAAAACCGCGAGAACCTCCTTTATCGTCCCGCTCCCTACGGAAGCAGTACCTCACGCTACTATCCCTCTAACGAGTGGCTGGACAACTTCGACCATGACAATGACATGCGTTGGGATCTGTGCGTGCTGATGGAGGAGGCTGACAAGGGTACCGTGAACAACGTGTCCTTTGATGACGGTCTTGAATACTGCAACTACCGTGCTGACCTTATGTCGCAGAGCGAGGGTCTCACTCATCCGCTGCTGCTCATCACTAAGGCCGAGGCCGAAGCCCGCAGCGGCAATACCGCCGAGGCGCTCAAGAGCCTTAACCTCCTGCGCAAATATCGCTATAAAGGCACCGATACCGATCTTCCCGGCGGTTCATCACTCGGCCAGGACGCTCTCCTCGAAGAGATCCTTAAGGAGCGTCGCCGTGAGCAGCCTATGGTATCGTTCCAGCGTACTGTCGACCTGAAGCGCTATGCTTTCGATGCCGGCAAGCCCTGGAGCAAGCAGGTGATCGAGCACCGCGCAGGCAGCAAGGTGTACAGCCAGCCCATCACAAGCCAGTTCTACAACTCGTTCCCCATCGACAATGTCATCCTTCAGTACAATCCTCAGTGGGGTCGGGAGCCTGAAACTACCGTATTTAATCCTATCAGCGCGATTTAATACGACTATATCCATACACAAGATCGGCCGAAGCAACCGCTTCGGCCGATCTTATTTTTATATTATGCAATCCGATTATTTGTTGTTCTTTACGAGGCTTGTCATTGGTATGTCAGTTGATGAGTCAACCCAGTCGTTTACTGTTACGGTAGCCTTTATAGGCTGGCCAAGTACCGGTTCGCCGGGGAATGGATCATCAGGATCGACATTACCGCCTCCGTTGGTGAAGTCAAGGATATAGATGTACTTCTTACCCTGCTCCCATGTTCCTGAGATAGGAACTGAGGCCCATGCATACTGACGTTTGTTGCCGTTGGCGTCAAGCTTTGTATCGCTCGGGAACGGGTACAGCTGAGTTCCGTCGGCGGTGGTGATATTTATAAGTACGCTGAGGTAAGCTTCGCGGGCTACATTGTCAGGGTCACCTGTCGGGCTCCACGGGGTAAGTGTCTGAGGCAGCAGCATTGCATTGCCTGAAGGACCCATTACCGATACCGGGGTTGCTGACAAGGTTACCTCGTCACAGCTTGAGGTATACACTGCGGTGTCATGCCAGTCGTCAAGAGTCCACTCATTGGTGCTGAAATCAAATGTACCCATGTACTGAGCACGACCGATACGTGCGCCTACTATCTTGAATGTGAAGTTAGGACTCTCGGATTTTGCCTGAATCTCGATCTGAGACAGACGGTGGTCAAATGTCAAGGGCACACCGGAAGCCTCATTGTTTTTTCTTGTGCCGGTCGCATAGGCTGTTATGAAATCGACCTGATCGGCGATACTGTCAGCGACGCTGAAGTTTTCAAGTTTCTTAGTGGTGTTGTCGATGGTGATATCGCCTCCGATCTCATCCTGCGATGGAGCGTATGCGTAAAATTCCAATGTACTGTTGTCATCGCCCGGCCAGTAATATTCAGGGGATGAAGTAAAGTAACCGTCAGAACCCTTGGTGAAATTAAGCGATGAGAAATAGGGCTTGTCACCCATCATCGATGTCACATATATTGAGGAAATGTTGGCATTGGTGATTTCAGTAGCGCGTGATTGTGTTCCCATAGCCGGCAGGAAGCCGATCGGATCGCCCATATTTGAGCTTAAATTCTCTACATCTACATCTGAGCAGGATGCCAGTAACAGTGCGGCAAACGGCGTTAATAATAGAGCGTGTTTCATAACTTTATGTATTTTAAATAATTTCTATAAGTGAATCTCAGTATATCTATAAAATGCATTTAGAAGGGTGAAAGTTCATGAAAAATGCCGGTTTTACATCTTCAGGTCGATTTTTTCCGATACCCATCCGTTGACATCAGGCTGTATACCTCCGGAGTGATTTATAGGTGTCGGTAACTTCATTCCATGGAGGATGATATGGACGTGTCGCGGGTCGCTTGCATCGTAAATCTGCTGTGACACATCAAATGATTGTGACCACTGGCTGCCGTCGGTCAGCATGATGTAAACCGTTAGCTTGTGACTGTTGGTGCCGTGGGCCGGTTCTCCAAAAGTCAGGAATTCAGAGTGCAAAGAGCTGTCGTCGGTTGCATGCATTACGAATGGCATCGAAACCGGGGTGTCGGTGGATGATTTTTCTCCGATAAGGAGTCCTTCGGCCATACCTGACAGCACGCCGTCGACCGCCGAACCCTGGAGTGCCTGGGTATTCTCGACATCATATATATCTACGGTGTAGTGACACAGCTTGTCATCAGGATAGAGGGTGACGGTCTTTTGTGTGGTTGTCACAGGCAGATCGATTTTGTCCTGACGGTCAGTGTACAATATATTATGAGGTGGCTCGGCCATACGCTGCTGTCCGCTATCATCGGCGCGGCTTACTGCCGTAACGGGTACGCCGAGTGAGCGCAGCTCGGTGGCGTCGGATGTAAACACCTCGTATGTATCTATCTCATCAGTGTTGCGTAAGTGGGCCCAGTTGTTGATGTCTCCGTTGATGCAAATAGCGTCATAGGTGCCGTAAGGTACCTTTATCGTGCCGCCGTCCTTGCCCTGAAATACGTATCGCAGGGTGGAGCCGTCATTACGGTTGTACATCCTGAGCACCATCGACTCGGGATTGGCTTCGGGTGCGTTGCGCCAGTCGAAAACCACATTTATGAGCAGTGAATGGTTCTCCTGATAGCATAGATCCTTGTGATCGCATCCTGTGGTTACGAAAAGGAACAGAAGTGCTAATATGTATAGTGCGTGTTTCATCGTATGCCTCCTTTCTTTTGGTTGAAGTTGCCGTGGCCGATTAACCATACGAGCGATATCTCGGCTTTCGTAGGTCCGAACCAGTTGAGCTTGTTGGTTGACTTCCATACGTAGCAGTCGCCGCTCGGGTCATATTTTACAATTCTTCCGCCGAGGTAGCCGATGCCTATAGTGAAGTCGATGTTCAGCCGGCGTGCCACAGGCATGGAGTAGCCGTATTCGATGCCGCACATGAAGTTGCAGCGGTCCCAGAGGTTGTGGCCCGGTATACCGCCCATGATGCCTTGTCCGCCAAACTCAAAGTCGTATGTAACGACGCCGGCATAAGCACCGATATGATGACCGGTCAGAGGCTTCTCTTCGGCCGCATGTCCGAACCATCTGCGGATGCCTATATCGCCTCCGTAGGCTCGCCAGTAACGGTGACGGCGGTCAACATCCCACCATCCGTAAGTCCAGTCGGCTATTGCCGACCAGTTGCGGCCAAGATAAACCTCAGCACCTATTGACGGCAGAGCCATGGCGTCATACAGCAGGTTGGTTTTAAGCGACATGTAAAACGGCTTTTTCTCTTTTATGTCGATCTGGGGAACTACCGGTCGGAAATTAACTGTGTCAGTATGGCCGACACTGATTGATGGTATCAACGTGGCGGGTAGAGGAGCGAGACGGTGTGCCACGGGAATATATGTCAGATATATTCGTGAAGCGCGCAGGGTGGGGAAGAGATTCCGGTACATATATCGGTAAGGCACTCCGCCTTGGAGCTGCTTTAGCCTTGCAAGGTTGCCTGCGCTTTCCTGTTCGCCATTGGAGGAGTTCTCGATGATGCTGTCGAGAAGAGTGAGTACGTCGCTGCGAAACGGTACGTTGCTGTCGTTTTCAACCAACGTGCGTAATCCGTTCCAGTCACGTCCTATGAAATCGTAACTTACATCCGTATCGTCAATTCCGGTCATTGATGAAAAGTAATCGAAGATAGCGTTGGCTCGTTGGTTTGACAGATGATGATTTATCGCAACCGAGCCTTCCGGAGATGCTCCGCCAACTACTTTTATATTCATCAGATGACGAGTTGAGTCGGTCGCATCCGAATATTTTCTATATTCGTCGATCAGGCGGTTCATATTCTCACGGTTGTTCATGAAGCTCGTGTCAATAGCCGACTTGGATTGACGAAAATATATCTCTGCCGAGTCCAGTGACTCACGGGCGGGAGCCGTGATGCAGCCCAGCAAAATCAAGCAGGTGATGAAGCGTATTCTCATAACGTAGATAGCTAAACGGTTGCGTGATTGCGATGACCGTATATACTGTGTGCTATTGGAGATATCGGTTGGGAAGCCGGGTCTTGCATAAGTGAATAATAGGTCATATCAATCATAGTATATTGTATTATTTCAACAATGCCCGCGGCGATTTGGTTTGTTGCCAGAGTGTTAATTGGGTCCCGCTTGACCAAAAAACAGCGTTGCCGGCTAAAGCCGCGGGCGAATTTGGAATATTGGATATTATGTGTATATTTGCAGCATGAAGCTGATCAAATCTGAAATAAATGAAGATTGTAGTACTTGATGGATATGCTCTCAATCCCGGCGATATGTCGTGGAGCAAGATAGAGGAGCTTGGCGATGCTACGGTATATGACCGTACCCCGCGTGAACTTGTAGCCGGGCGTGCGGCCGGTGCCGAGGCGTTGATAACAAATAAGACTGTCATTGACAGCGACATGCTTGCCGTGTTGCCCGATGTGCGTTATATCGGGGTGCTTGCCACGGGATATAATGTCGTTGATGTTGATGAAGCCCGTCGCCGCGGCATCGTGGTGACCAATATCCCGGCCTACAGTACAGCTTCGGTGGCTCAGATGGTATGGGCGCTTCTGCTGGGTATTGTCAACCGGGTCGAGCATTATGCCGTAGACAACCGTGACGGACGTTGGGCCCGTTCCGCTGACTTCTGCTACTGGGACACTCCGCTTACCGAGCTTGCCGGAAAGTGTATGGGTATAGTAGGCCTGGGCAATATTGGCCGTGCCGTGGCTAAGATAGCTCTCGCCATGGGTATGCGTGTCGCGGCCGTAACCTCCAAGGCTCAGTCGGAACTTCCTGACGGAATAGAGAAGATGACACTTGACGGGCTGCTTGCTGCCGCCGATGTCGTGTCGCTGCACTGTCCGCTGACTCCTGATACCCGCCATATCATCAATGAGCGTACACTCGCGCTGATGAAGCCGTCGGCGATACTTATAAATACCGGCCGCGGACCGCTTGTCGATGAAGAGGCGCTGGCACGTGCTCTCAACGACCGCCGTCTTTATGCCGCCGGACTGGATGTACTGGCGACCGAGCCGCCGTCGGCCGACAATCCGTTGCTCACTGCCCGCAACTGCTACATAACGCCTCACATAGCGTGGGCAACACGCGAAGCCCGTGAAAGGCTTATGGACATTGCCGCCGATAATCTGCGCTGTTATATAGCAGGGAAGCCGGTCAATAATGTGGCCCGCTGAGCAGAAGAAGGCTTGTCCGTGTGGAATAATTATTGTAATTTTAGGCAGAAATTAACCTATTTACGTCATGTTCTCAAAAGACACTTATGTAAACCGCCGTGCCGAGCTGAAAAAGCGTGTAGGCAGCGGCGTCATCCTGCTGCTCGGCAATGATGAGTCGGGATGCAATTATGCCGACAATACTTACGATTTCCGTCAGGACTCAACATTCTTATATTACTTCGGATTGCCTTATGCCGGTCTGAATGCCATTATCGACATTGACAATGACCGCGATATTATCTTTGGTGACGAACTTACCATCGACTCTATCGTGTGGATGGGCAATCAGCCCACGCTTCATGAAAAGAGCGCTATGGTGGGTGCCGATGAGGTGCGTCCTGCCGCCGAGCTACGCGAATATCTCGACAAGGCACGTGCCGCAGGCCGCAATGTGCATTATATCCCCGGCTACCGTGGGGAGCACACATTGGCTTTGTGGAAGCTGCTTGACATAAAACCGGGCGAGGATACACCTTCGGTTGACCTTATCCGCGCGGTGGTTGATATGCGCAATCATAAGACCGACGAGGAGATAGCCGAGATAGAACGGGCCTGCGACGTTACTGCCGAAATGCACAAGGCTGCCATGAAAGCCGTGCGACCGGGCATGTATGAGTATGAGATCATGTCGATTATCGAGGCCGAGGCCAAGAAGGCCGGCATGCGCCTGTCATTCCCTATAATCGCCACTACCCATGGCCAGACACTCCATAATCATGCATATCACCACAAGATAAAATCGGGCGACATGCTGCTTGTCGATGCCGGTGCCGAGACTCCGATGGGCTATGCCGGCGACATGTCGTCGACCGTATGCGCCGATGCTACCTATACTCCGCGCCAGAAGGTGATCTATGACCTCCAGCGTGCCGCTCACCGTGCTGCAGTCGACGCGTTGAAGCCGGGTGTGCCGTTCAAGGATGTATATGAGCTGAGTGCCCGTGTCATCTGTGACGGTCTTAAGGGCCTGGGTCTTATGAAAGGCGACGCAGCCGATGCCGTTGAAGCGGGCGCACATGCCATGTTCTTCCCGACAGGTCTCGGTCACATGATGGGTCTTGACGTGCATGACATGGAAAATCTCGGCGAGGTGTGGGTAGGCTATGACGGCAAGCCCAAGAGTACCCAGTTTGGCCGCAAGTCGCTGCGTCTTGCCCGTCCGCTCGAGCCCGGATTTGTACTCACTATCGAGCCCGGCATCTATTTCATCCCGGAACTTATCGATTACTGGGGATCAGAAAAGCGTTTTGCTGATTTTATTAACTACGACGAGCTTAACAAATGGCGTGATTTCGGCGGAGTACGCAATGAGGAGGATTATCTTATAACAGCCGACGGTGCCCGCCGTCTCGGTAAGGAGATTCCCCTGACTACCGATAGCGTCGAGGCCTATAAGAAGTCATGAAGCGCTCCGACTTTGAGATAATGGCTCCTGTGGGGAGCTACGAGTCGTTGCAGGCTGCCATCAATGCCGGTGCCGATGCCGTGTATTTCGGTATCGAGGGGCTGAACATGCGCGCCAAGTCGTCAAACAATTTTACCATTGACGATCTGCGCCGTATAGCCGCCGAGTGTACAGCCCGCGGAGTAAAGACCTATCTTACCGTCAATACCATCATATACGATGACGAGCTGCCCAAGATGCGTGCTGTCATTGATGCCGCCCGCGACAGTGGCGTCAGCGCCATAATAGCCAGTGATATAGCCGCTATCACCTATGCCCGCAGCATAGGTGTGGAGGTTCACATATCGACTCAGGTCAACGTGACCAACATTGAGGCCGTGCAGTTTTATTCACAGTGGGCCGATGTGATGGTGCTTGCCCGTGAACTCAATATGGAGCAGGTGGCAGCCATAACACGGCAGATCCGCGAACGCGATCTGCGCGGGCCTGCCGGTGAGCCGGTACGCATAGAGATGTTTTGCCACGGAGCGCTGTGTATGGCTGTGTCAGGCAAATGTTATCTGAGCCTGCATGAGATGAACCGCAGCGCCAACCGCGGAGCCTGCGGACAGATATGCCGCCGTGGATATACGGTGACTGACCGTGAGACCGGGGAGCAGCTTGAGGTCGACAACAAGTATATTATGTCGCCCAAGGACCTGAAGACCATTCACTTCATCAACAAGATGATTGACGCTGGAGTCACGGTGTTCAAGATCGAGGGGCGCGCCCGCGGCCCGGAGTATGTCAGGATTGCGGTGGAATGTTACAGCGAGGCGATCGAGGCTGTATGCTCCGGCACTCTTACCGATGAGAAGATAGCCGAATGGGACCGTCGTCTTGACCAGATATTCAACCGCGGTTACTGGGACGGTTATTATCTGGGTCAGCGCCTTGGCGAATGGAGCTCCAAATACGGTTCTTCTGCTACACGTACCAAGGTGTATGCAGCCAAGGGAGTGCGCTATTTCAGCAATATCGGTGTGGCCGAGTTTATCATGGAGAGCGGCGAGCTCAATGTCGGCGACGAGATTATCATAACCGGCCCCACTACCGGAGCGGTGATGATGACTGTCGACGAGATAAGGGTCGATCTTAAGCCGGTCAGCAAGACCGTCAAGGGAGAAAGCTTCTCAATCAAAGTTGCAGAGAAGATACGCCCCTCTGACCGGCTGTTTGTGTGGACTCCACGCGACATCAACAGGTAAATTACTGAAAGATAGGTGTAATAATCATTTATCCAAAGCGCTGAATGGCGCGTCGCAATATTAGCCTCACATCGTCACCGCAACGCGGTGATGGTGTGGGGCTTACGATTAGATTCAATATCCGGCACCGAAGGGGTCGTATAAGAAGATGTCCTACGGTATCATTTCTTAGGTAGATCGAGCGGTATGCGGCCAAGGAAGAGCTCATCATCGTCACCATCACATATCCCATATAGATCTTTGCCATCAGGGGAGATTCCGATACGCCTGATCGAATTACCGGTACTGATATTCTTGACAGGATTTCCTTTCCAGTCCCATATTCCAATTTGCGTGAACTTACCGGGAATATCCTTTGAATATGCTGCTACAACATAATCATTTGTAGTGGCAATGTCAAAAATACCGTATACCTCTATCTTTTTAAGATTGTAAGCTGCGTTTCCAATAGCCATTGAATTGTTAGCAAGTAGGCGCTCGCTTAGGGGGAACATACATGTTACATACTTGCTTTCAAGCCTATCAGGTTTTACATCAAAAAGCTCAAAGGCTCCTCCGAATTCACCGCCGTATGCAAGATGTCGCCCATCCGGTGAAAATACAAATGATACATTATGAGAATGCTTCAGCATGGCATTTCGTGCATCCTCGTTATCATTGGGTAACTTGTCATACTCAAACACTGTTTCACCGGCACTGTTGACAAATGTAAGTTTGCGTTTAAAATTCATCAGCCTGTCAAGCTGTGATATCATCACCCTATTACTGTCGACACGATATATATTTAGGCACGGTGGTGTTATATTGGCTTCATACTCATTACGTTCAAGAAATTTAGCCTCTCCATTTTCTATAACGTATGAATTGAATCGGTCAGTGTTATTGTCATATAGATCCATACGCTGTTCATTGTCCCATATACTTAAGCAGATAGGATCTATCGCTTCGCCAGGTCCTGAGCCCTGTGTCACCATCTGTCCTAACAGATGTCCATCCTTACGCGAAACCTGCTGAACGAGATAGCCATCCAGTCTACCAAGTAAATAGATACAGCTGTCACCTACATGTATCTTAAGGCTACCGGGAATTATCTCCTCACCTGAAATATTTTCCCACTCCACAGTCTCATTCACAGGAAAGTCAGGCACACCGTTACGGGATGCCTCCTTATTCTCTTTGGAGCCACAAGAGATTATTCCTGTACAGAGGGATAATACTATGGCTAATCTCAATACATAGCAATCCACCATGGTTCTACCGGATTTCCACATTCCGGACATGAGAAAATTACTGCGGCAATAATATGTAACTAACCGGCGCATTTGGTAATTGATTTATGTTTTTTGTAAATATAATATGATCAAATTAAATGTGCAAGCATGATTTGAATAAATTCATTATTGCATCACATTAATTTTCACGCCTATGTATGACAAATGAGATGGGAGGTATCGGGGGTGCACTACTCCGGGAGGATAATTGGTGTGTGGCGGCCGCAGTTGATTCTCACTTGTATGGTAACATGCGGTCAGACATCAAGCGGGTGCGATATCCATGTTTCAGGATACCGCACCCGTGTAATATTTTTCACTTGTTTAAAAAGCGGAAGTTTAGAACATATTAAGTGCAACGTCGGTAAGCCATATCCACAACGGACAGAAACCTACGAAGAGGATCACACTCAGTGTCAGTGACGATGTACCGGTAGCTACGTAAGTATTGTACTCGTCGGCGATGATGATACCGGAGAAGGCTGGTGGCAGAGCTGCTGCTACGACAAGCATCTTCAGGTTGAACGGATCCATGTGGCAGAAGAGACCCATTACCAATATTACAAGAGGCATAAGTATCATCTTCATGATTGAGCCAAGGACAACCTGCCAGTTGAAGGTAAACTTGATTGCCGACAGAGTGATACCGGCTGAGAACACGGCCATTGATGCGTTGGCTTTGGCGATAAGGTCAAATGAAGGGCTTAACCAATCAGGCCAGTGAAGTCCGCAAAGTACGAGTACTACGGCCAGGATAGGTGCCCAGGCAACCGGTTGCTCAAGAGCGTGGATCACAGGCTTCCAGGCGCTTTCCTTCTTGCCTGATCCCGGCTGCTGGCTTTCCAGTGAGGCGTTCATCAGTGAAAGACCTACAGGAATACCTACTGCGTTTACCACGATACCTACGATTGCTACAACGAGTGCCACGGCAGGAGTTGTACCGAATATAGGCTCCAGCACTGCAAATCCGAGGAAGCCGATAGTCGGCGAACCACTGATCAAGGCTGAGATGGCGGCATCGGCGCCGGTGTTCTTTTTAAAGCAGTAACGGAACACGAAGTATACAATCATGAAGCAGGCCATGATGCCTATGAGCGACACGAGGGTCAGCTTCAAATCCTTGGCCAAGTCCTCGCGGCTGGCCTGGACGATTGATACAAACAGGGCTGCCGGCAATGCATAGTCGAGCACGACCTTGTTAAACTTCTTGGCGTCGTCACCGTTGAATATCCCTTTCTTGCCCGAGATAAATCCGGCAAGCATAACCACCACGATAGGGACAATGGCGTATAATATTACATGTAACATATTGTCAGGTGTTTAGGGATGAAACGGATATTAAACGGTATACTCGATAAGCGGGGTGGGGTTGAGGTAGCCGATGTGGCCGCTCTCCTTACCCGAGTCGGCGGCAAGCTGCACGTCGATGATCGCCGGCTTACGTGATGCTATGCTCTCCTTGAGGGCATCGGTAAGCTCCTGCTGGGTGGTTACATAATAGCTCTTGGCTCCGAAAGCCTCGCCGATCTTGTCGTAACGGGCCTGAACATCAAGAGTGGTAGGTGCAGGTGCGCTGCCTCCCGACGGGTTGACGCCTACGCCGTTATAGATACCTCCGTTGTTGAAGATAACCACGGTACACGGCAGACCGTAACGGCAGATGGTAGCGAAGTCCATGCCTGAGAAGCCGAATGCAGAGTCACCCTCTACGGCAACAACGCTCTTGCCTGTGGCTACGGCGGCTCCGATTGTAGAGCCCATACCCATACCCATTATTGACCATGTAGCGCAGTCCACACGGTGACGAGGAAGTGTCATGTCGACTGAGTCACGTGTGTCATCAAGTGTATTGGCACCCTCGTTGATAAGTATCACATCAGGATTGCTCTCAAGTACAGGCTTGATGGCGGCGATAGCGCTCCAGTGGTTCATAGGCGATGCAGAACCGGCATCCTTGAGTCGTGCCTCAAACTTGGTGTTCTTCTCCTTGCTCTCGGCCTGCAGTGAAGTAACCCATGCGGGATCAGCCTGCATCTTGGTGTTGGCGAGACCGGCGAGAATTGCGTCAAGTGACAATCCGAGATCACCTACTACAGGTGCTGCGATAGGCACGTTGCGGTCGATTTCCTCAGGCTCGACGTCAAGCTGGATAAACTTGACATTGGGGTTCCACTTGCCACGGCCGAACTGGAGCATCCAATTGATACGTGCGCCGACTACCATCACTACATCAGCCTGCTCCATAATGGTGCTTCGGCATGACAGTGCGCTGAGCGGGCCGTTGTCGGGCATAAGGCCCTTGGCCATTGACATTGCCAGATAAGGAAGCTGGGCCTTTTCGACGAGTTCCTTGATCTTGTCGTCGACCTGTGCGTAAGCGGCACCCTTACCGAGAAGCAGTGCAGGACGCTTGGCCTCAGAAAGCAGTTTCACTGCGCGGGCTACGGCGTCACTGTTAGGTGCAACCGGAGTATAGATGTCGACGGGTTCGTAGAACAGTTTCTCGGCCTCGGCGCGATCCATGATCTCACCCAGTGCGGGAGTTGTCATGTCGATATATACGCCACCCGGACGTCCGCTTACCGCAGCGCGGTAGGCACGGGCCACAGCCGAAGGAATATCTTTGGCATGGCTGCACCGGAAAGCTGCCTTGACAAGAGGACGGGCAGTGTTGAGCTGGTCAAGCTGCTCGTAAGTACCCATATTCATGTCGACCATTGTCGGGTCAGATGCACCCGAGATCTGGATCATCGGGTAGCAGTTGACGGTGGCGTTGGCAGTGGCGGTAAGGCCGTTCATAAATCCGAGAGAAGATACTGTAAGAAGCACACCCGGCTTCTTGGTAAGGTAACCGTGGGTAGCGGCAGCCATACCGGCCTGCTGCTCGAAACGGAAACCATAATAGTTCATGCCGATTTTCTGCATGGCATAAGCAGCCTCGGTGACCGGGATGCCTACGAGACCGTAGACATCCATCAGGCCGAGTCGTTTAAGTGACTGGGCAAGTATGTACATACCTGTCACCTGTTCGGGAAACTGAGGTTTTTCAGTTGTATTTGTATTAGTTGACATAATTGCTTACTTGAATTTTGGTTATTTGGTGATCAGGTATATTACTTGCTGGTGGTAAGGGGCTTGGTAGTACCGTTGGCTGCAAACTGGGCCTGCTGTTCGGCAGTGTAGCCGAGTGAGCTAAGGATCTCCTCTGTGTTACCGCCAAGGGTAGGACAAGGACCGTAGGTAGGCTGGTAGTTGCTCATGGTGAACGGGCAACCTACTGTTACGAATTCGCCTACGCCGCCACCCTGATTGATACGTACAAGAGTGTTGCCGTCATAAAGGCTCTCATCGCTCATTACCTCCTTGGTAGAAAGTACAGGGCCTACAGGTACACCGGCAGGGCCGAGGATTGAAGTGACCTCAAATTTGGTCTTGTCGGCAGTCCATTCGCCGATACGTTTGTAGATAGCCTGTTTGTTGCGGTCACGTGCATCGGCTGTATTGAAGTCGGGGTTGGTAAGCCAATCCTCGAAGCCCATAGCCTTACATGCGGCCTCAAAGTCCTTGGCGCCACGCTGAAGGATGATATAAACATAGTTGTTGGCATCGATAGCCGAGTCCATATCACCTGCGGGCTTACATTTATAGGTCCAGCCGAGTACGCCGCCACCTTCGATGTTACCTGAACGAGGTACACAATCACCGAACTTACCGTCAGGATACTGCGGGAACTGGGTCAAATAACCGATCTTGTCAAGAGTAAGCTGGTCACGGGTCTTGATACGACACAGGTTAAGACATGCATTGTGCATTGACTGATATACGTAGCAACCCTCGCCGGTGCGGTTACGCTGCTGCAGGGCTGCAAGCAGACCGATCAGAAGGTGCATACCGGTGTTTGAGTCACCGAGGGCGGCACCAGACTGGGTAGGTATATTGTCGTCGCCTTCAAACCATCCGGTGGTTGAGGCTGCGGCTGCTGTTACCTGTGCGATAGGCTCGTAAGCCTTAAGATCCTTATACTTTGATGAGAGAGGGAATCCCTTGATGGTACCGTAGATACACTTGGGGTTGAGTTTATGAACCTCTTCCCAGCTGAAACCAAGTTTATCCATGGCACCCGGGTGAAGATTTTCTACGAATATGTCACACTCCTTAATAAGTTTGGTAAGGATTTCTTTGCCATCAGGAGTTTTGGCATCAAGTGAAAGTGACTTCTTGTCACTGTTGAGCTGCAGGAAGTAGTAGCTTGGTTCGTTGGGGTCAAACTGTAATTCCTTACGCGTTGCGTCGCCCACGCCCGGGCGTTCGATTTTAATAACATCAGCGCCGAGCCATGCCAGCATCTGTGTACATGAAGGTCCTGATTGTACTTCTGTAAAGTCTACGACTTTAATTCCTTGTAGAGGAGCGGTGTTCGTATTCATAATAATTTAAATTAAGTAATGTAATTTTTGTTTCATTCTTTTGAAAATAAAACAGCAGGTAGATTGGAAAGTTGGAGGTTTGATACTATTTTATCACAATTTAACGCTGTGTTAACATCTCGCTTTTTGACGCGATATGGCTTCATTTACTTGTGGGAGTGACAGATAAATGCTAACTTTACACTAATAAAATTTAATCGAACTATAATCCAGTTACAGTGGCTAAAAAGATAGTGGAGACCCCGCTGATGAAGCAGTATGTCGCTATGAAGGAGCAGCATCCCGACGCGATACTGCTGTTTCGTGTCGGCGATTTTTACGAAACATTTTCCGAAGATGCCATAACGGCATCCGAGATACTCGGTATCACACTTACACGGCGTGCCAACGGTGTGGCCCAGTATGTTGAGCTGGCCGGTTTTCCACATCATGCCCTTGATACATATCTTCCCAAACTGGTGCGCGCCGGTAAGCGCGTGGCCATCTGTGAGCAGCTTGAGGATCCGAAGCTGACAAAAAAGCTTGTCAAGCGAGGTATTACCGAACTGGTGACTCCCGGTGTGTCGATCAATGATAATGTACTGAACCATAAGGAAAATAATTTCCTTGCCGCTCTACATTTCACAAAAGCCGGGCTGATAGGTGCTGGATTTCTAGACATTTCGACCGGAGAATTTCTTACAGCTGAAGGCAATGCCGACTATATTGACAAACTGCTGAATAATTTCGCACCTAAGGAGGTGCTTGTGGAGCGGGGCAATCGCAAGCTGCTTGAGTCGACTTTCCCCAATTCGCGCTACGTCACCTTTGAACTCGATGACTGGATATTTACCGATGAAGCGGCTCATGACCGTCTGCTGAAGCAGTTTGAGACACGCAGTCTGAAGGGCTTCGGCATTCACTCGATGCATGCCGCCATAATTGCCTCGGGAGCCATACTACATTATCTCGACATTACACGTCACACCAATATCGGCCACATTACCCGGCTTAATCGCGTAGAGGAGGACAAGTTTGTCCGCCTTGACAAGTTTACGGTTCGTAATCTCGAGCTTGTGGACAGCATGGCGGAGGACGGAAAGAGCCTTCTCAGCGTGGTCGACCGCACGGTCAGCCCAATGGGAGCGCGTCTGCTCAGGCGCTGGCTGTTGTTCCCTCTTAAAGATGTCAAGTCGATCAATTCACGTCTTGATGTGGTGGAGTGGTTCATGCGTCATCCCGAGGAACGGGCCGAGGTAGTGGATTTCCTTGAACGGACAGGCGACCTGGAGCGTATCATCGGCAAGGTCGCAGTCGGACGTATCACTCCGCGTGAGATAGTGCAGCTGCGTAACGCGCTGACGGCTGTCGAGCCGATAAAACAGATATGCGAGAGTGCCGATCTTGATGTGCTGCATGCCATAGGCGAGCAACTTAATCCCTGCGCGGGCATCCGTGACCGCATAGCGGCCCAGATAGTCGAGGATGCACCCGTTGCGCTCAACCGCGGACGTGTGATCCGCGACGGCGTCGATGCCGAGCTTGACGAGCTGCGGGAGATAGCCTTCAGCGGAAAGGATTATCTGCGCGGTGTGCAGCAGCGTGAGGCTGAAGCCACCGGTATCGGCAGCCTGAAGATCGGCTATAACAACGTGTTCGGCTATTATATAGAGGTGACAAATACTCATCGTGACAAGGTGCCTCAGGAGTGGATACGCAAGCAGACGCTTGTCAATGCCGAGCGTTATATCACCCCCGAGCTGAAGCAATATGAGGAAAAGATACTTGGCGCCGAAGAGCGCATAGCCTCGATTGAGGCGCGCATTTACGGCGAGCTGGTGGCATGTCTCAGTGAGTATATTCAGGCTATCCAGCTCGATGCATCGCTGCTGGCGCGCCTCGATGTGCTCACGGCGTTTACCCGCGTGGCGATGGAAAATCACTATTGCCGCCCGGTGGTCGATGACTCGCTTGACATTGATATCACCGAAGGGCGTCATCCCGTGATCGAGCGCCAGCTTCCTCCCGGAGAACCGTATATCGCCAACAGCGTGCAGCTCAGCAATTCCGGCACACAGATCATGATGATCACCGGTCCCAATATGTCGGGTAAGTCGGCCCTGTTGCGCCAGACTGCGCTTAACGTGATCCTGGCTCAGACCGGCTGTTTTGTTGCTGCCGACAGTGCCCGTATAGGCGTGGTCGACAAGGTGTTCACACGAGTGGGCGCAAGCGACAATATTTCGCTTGGCGAGTCGACCTTTATGGTTGAGATGAATGAGGCTGCCGCTATCCTCAATAATATGCGTGAGCGCAGTCTGATCCTTTTCGACGAGTTGGGCCGCGGCACATCGACCTACGACGGTATTTCGATCGCATGGGCGATCGTGGAGCATATACACGAGTATGGTGACAAGCATCCGAAGACCCTTTTTGCCACTCATTACCACGAGCTTAACGACATGGAGACGAGTTTCAGCCGCGTACGCAACTATAACGTGTCGGTGAAGGAGATCGGCGGAAAGGTGGTGTTCCTGCGTAAACTGTCGCGCGGCGGCAGTGAACACAGCTTCGGTATTCATGTGGCCAAGCTTGCAGGCATGCCTGCCTCGATAGTGCAGCGTGCCAATGAGGTGCTGAAACATCTGGAGACCACCAATCGTCAGGATAGTCCCGTGAAGGATCTCGCGGCGGTAGGCGAGTCGCGCGGCGGAGTGCAGCTGTCATTCTTCCAGCTTGATGATCCGGTGCTAACACAGATACGCGACGAGATACTCAATATCGATATCAACAATCTCACCCCGATGGCCGCGTTGAACAAGCTCAACGACATCCGCACCATCATCACCGGCAAAAACTCCTGATTTACAGGGTTAACTGGCCCTTATAAAAATATTTGCGTATGAAAATATGCAAATATTTTTTTGAAAATGTTTGTGAGTTCAAAATTTTATATTTAACTTGCGTGCGTTGATAGCATACATCTAAAATATACATATATGAACTCTCTCCTCTTTTCTCTAAAAGGCATTAGACGGATAAGTCTTTTGCTTATTGCTATTCCCGGCATCCTTTATGCAATGCCTGACTTGGGTGACAGCCGGGTAGTAACTGTAAATGCGGAAACTACAGATGTGGTGAAGGCAAAGCCGTTGACGACGCGTGATTATGTCGAGCAAAATCTGTATCTTGATTTTGACGTTGATTCGTTGGTCAGAGCTAATCCCCTTATGACTGATGAAGTGACAGGTGTTGAGGGACAGTTCCGCGCACTGCTGTATCGTGTTGGGCGCAGAACCCATCTTGACAGCGACAGTGTGCGCGTCGTTGATATCAAGTCAGCGGAGGATATAAATGTATCGGACCGAGTGTATAAATGGCTTGTAACGCACCGTGATTTTTCAGGCAATTCTGTCCGCGAGAAAAGGAAAGAGTGGCGTGTAAAGGGCTATAGAATAATTTCGCGGGAAATAAATGAAGCTTATTTCGAAAACCTTCTTGATCCTACTGTAGATCAGCTTGAGCGAATTCAGTCCCGTAAATAATCAGTACATGCGCTTGGCGCCGATGTAGCGCACCTTATAGTAGGGTTCTGACGAATGGCTTTCGGTGATGCCTGATGAGCAGGCTGAATGGATAAACCGGAAATGCGTGCCGTCAGGATCAACGGTTGTGACTATTCCTACATGGCCTACACGCTTGCCGCGTACTGAATGGCCGGTGAAAAATACGAGGTCGCCGGGACGGAGGTCCTCACGGTTGACCTCGTTGCCTTCCACGTACTGTTCGCGTGAACTGGCCTTAAGTTTGATGCCGAATTGGTCAAACACATAGCCTGTAAAGCCTGAGCAGTCAAAGCCTTTGGGGGTCTTGCCGCCACGACGGTAACGCAGGCCGGTAAACGAACGCGCATAGTCGAGCATGTCGGTGATGAATGCCGGCTGCTCATCCTCGATCATCTGGGGAAGGATATGGGTAGGAAGTTCATGCTTCACAGCATTGAACATGGCGATATTGCCTATCTGCATGCCCGGATCGAGGCTTATGGGAAGCTCGGCCCGCGACTGAGCGATGGCTGCGATTACGAGGATGAGTGAAATATATATGCGAATACCGGTTTTCATTATGTTAAGGTCATGACTGCTCTACAAATTTACTGAAAATGCCCGGGCAATCCTTAACCCTTTATATAAAATTAACCGGACCGTAACATCTGTAACAATAATTAAAGGCTTAAAATGAGCAGAGTCTATAATTGAAAATATACAGACTAAATTGTGAGTCTGATATCTTTTAGTATCTTTGTGTTTGAATTTAAATGTTTGAAAAATGGAGCTGACCCGAAGGCCATCTAAAATCAGTGTGACAACTTTAGCAGAATATATTCTGTACTTACTTGGCATGATGTCGCATTTAAAATTGCAGAAGTTGATTTATTTGATAGAGGGCTATCATCTGGCATATTTTGAAGGTGAAAGCTTGATTGATGATGACTTCCAGGCTTGGACACATGGCCCTGTGTGCCGTAAACTTTTTGACATACTTAAAGATAAGTCGATATTGCATGGAGATGTTCAGTATGTCCAAGATGAGGGTGAAATATTGCCTGACAAGGCGTTATCCGATCAATTGGCGTCTGAGCAGGTTGAACTGATTAATGAGGTTATCGGGATGTATAGAAACGAAAGCGGATTGGCTCTTGAAAGTATAACGCATCAGCAGTCCCCGTGGATAAATGCACGACAGGGGCTGCCGTTCTATGCAAAATGTGAGAATGTCATATCAAAAAAAGATATGCGGATGTATTTCAGCTCTTTGATTGAGGGATGACTCCGAAGCTAAAAAAGCAGGCAGCGAAGACGCTGTTTAAAGAAGACCGGCCAAAGGAACCAAATTGGGATAAGGAATTGGTTATACTGTCATTGAAGCATATTCAACATGAAAAAGAATGTTTTCTGGACTGGAATAGAAAGGAGATTGCAAAGTTTTGGGATTTTAACAGGCGGTTGCATCTTATGACGTGGATTGATATATTTGCGACCGCAAGTAAGGGAGCACAAAAAAGAGGAATGGCATATACTGTGATTTCGCGCAATAATTATCGAGGAATCGAATTTATAAAAAATCTATCACCGGATATAACTATGTTCGAGCTCCGGGTAGATGGGGAAATGCGTGTTCATGGATTTAGAGAGAAACATCTTTTTCATTTGTGCTTATTGGACCGGAGTCATTCAGTGTGTCATTGATGCGTGGGTATAAACTAAGTGCGCCATCATCACGACGGCGCACTTCTGTAATCTACAA
>CAZIPQ010000019.1:0-25724 GCA_964541165.1 uncultured Muribaculum sp. | reverse complement strand
CATAGGCAACGATCACTACTATTACGATGACTTTGCTAACGAGGATATCATCACCCGTATCGCTCACAACAGCTACATCCCCGCAGCAGAATCACTGCTGAAAATGATTGAGGAGTCAAAGGGTAAATTCCGTTGCGCCATCTCGATTACCGGCACTGCACTTGAACAGTGCGAGCAGTATGTACCTGAATTTGTCGACCTGCTGAAGAAGCTTGCCAACACCGGTAAGGTGGAATTCCTCGGCGAGACTTACGATCACTCCCTGTCATCGCTCATCGATCCTGAAGAATTCCAGAATCAGGTACGCGCACATGACGATAAGATAAAGGAACTTTTCGGACAGACTCCCAAGGTGCTCCGCAATACCGAGCTCATCTACTGCGACGAGATGGCACCCATGATCTACGAACTCGGCTACAAGGGTTGTATCACTGAAGGCGCCAAGCATATCCTTGGTTGGAAGTCGCCCAACTACGTATATTCCGCAGCATCATGCCCCAAGCTGAAACTGCTCCTTAAGAATGACAAACTCAGCTCGGACATCACCCATCGTTTCAATGACTACGACTGGTCGGAATATCCCCTTACCGCCGACAAGTATATCGACTGGATCGCAGCTACTCCGGCTGAGGAGCAGGTCATCAATCTGTTCATGAACCTTGAGACATTCGGTGAAATGCAGCCTCGTGAATCAGGTATCTTCCAGTTCCTCGAAGCACTCCCCCGCTTCGCTGCCGAGCGTGGCATCGACTTCATGACTCCGTCGGAAGTTGTGTCAAAATGCAAGGCAGTCGACACTCTCAGCATCCTGCACCCAATCTCGTGGGCTGACGAGTCACGCGACACTACCGCTTGGCTTGGCAACAAGCTCCAGAATGAGGCATTCAACAAGCTTTATTCAGTTGCAGAGCGTGTACGTCTATGCTCCGACCGTCGTCTTAAGCAGGACTGGGCTTACCTTCAGGCAAGCGACCACTTCTTCTACATGTCGACCAAGCATACGAGTGACGGAGCTGTTCATGCCATGTTCAGTCCTTACGAAACTCCCTTCCAGGCGTTCACCAATTACATGAACGTACTTGCCGACTTCATCGTACGTGTCGAGGAGCAGTATCCCCTCTCAATCGAGAACGAAGAGCTCAACTCACTCCTCACTACTATCCGTAATCAGGCAACTGAAATCGAGACTCTCAATAAGGAGGTGGCATCAATGCGCAACAACCTCGAGCACTACAATGAGGAGCACGCTCACCGTGCCGCTCTTGAAGCTGCACCGAAAGCCGAGCCCGAAGCTGAAGTAAAGGAAAAGAAACCCGCTAAAAAAGCAGCGGCAAAACCCCGTGCTACAAAGAAGGCTAAGGCAAAAGAAGAGACCAAAGAATAATCTCTATCCAGAATAAGAATAAAAGCCGCGGTTTTAATAACCGCGGCTTTTATTGTATCAGTCATGGTGATAAGGCTCACCGCGCAAGATAGTCATCGCACGGTAAATCTGCTCTACGAAAAACAGCCTTACCATTTCATGCGAGAAAGTCATGCGCGACAAAGATATCTTTTCATTGGCGCGTTCATATATTTCAGGAGAAAATCCATACGGGCCACCGATAAGGAATACAAGCCGGCGCGCTACCGTGACACTCTTACGGTCAATATATGTAGCAAACTCACGCGACGTCATCTCCTTTCCCCGTTCATCAAGCAGCACAAGCACATCACCGGGCTGCAGCTGTGACAATATCGCCTTACCCTCCATCTCCTTCTGTTTCTCCTGTGTAAGTCCTTTGGTGGTCTTCACATCAGGAATAAGTGTCAGGGAAAACGGCATATAATGTCCGATACGGGAGGTGTATACATCAATTCCCTCCTGCAGATAACGGGTGACAACGCGGCCTACAGCCATCAGTTCAATCTTCATTACGCGATTCTTTTTTGCAAAAGTAGAAAAATCACACGGATTTTGAGTAATTTTGCATCGTTTCAACGCTATAAAACAGTATTCATTATGAAAACGAGAGATCAGTTAATCGATGACCTGCTGACACTGGCTTTTGCCGAAGATGTGGGCGACGGCGACCATACCACCCTAAGTACTATTCCTGATACCGAAATGGGCAAGCAGCAGCTTATCGTAAAGGAACCCGGTATTCTGGCCGGTGTCGAAATAGCCCGCAAGGTATTTGAAAAATTTGATCCTTCACTCAAAATGACCGTTTTCATAGAGGATGGAGCTCGTGTGAAACCCGGTGACATCGCATTTGTAGTTGAGGGTAAAGTGCGTTCGCTGCTCCAGACCGAGCGTGTTATGCTCAACATTATGCAGCGCATGAGCGGCATTGCTACCACCACCGCACGCTATCAGGATAAACTTGCGGGACTTAAGACAAAGGTGCTCGATACACGCAAGACTACTCCGGGCATGCGTATGCTTGAGAAGGAGGCGGTAAAGATCGGAGGCGGCATGAACCACCGCATCGGTCTTTTCGACATGATCCTGATCAAGGACAATCACGTGGACTTTGCCGGTGGCATACCGCAGGCTGTAGCGGCAGCCAAGGAGTATCTGCGCAAAAACGACAAGGACCTTAAGATAGAACTTGAGGTAAGAAACACCGAGGAGATCCTTCAGGCTCTCGAGGCGGGAGTTGACCGTATAATGCTTGACAACTTTACTCCGGAGCGCACACGCGAGGCTGTAAAGCTTATCAACGGACGCGCAGAGATAGAATCATCCGGCGGCATCACAATCGATACCTTACGCGATTATGCAGAAGCCGGTGTCGACTTCATTTCAGTAGGAGCACTGACTCACTCGGTCAAAGGCCTTGACATGAGCTTCAAAGCTTGCTGACACTAAACATATCCTCTACGGTAAAGCCTGCAAATCCATCAATCAGTTTGTGGGCTTTACCTATAAGCCTCTCTGCAGGCAACGTAGTGGCCAGACCGATGACAGTGGCTCCTGATGCCATGCCGGCAGCCAGACCTGACAATGAATCCTCAAACACATAGCAGTCGACCGGATCAGCATCAAGTCGATGAGCGGCAAGGATATAACCCTCGGGATCAGGTTTGGAGCGCGTTACGTCAGAACCTGTCACCATGATGTCAAAACGCTCAAGCAGCCCGTCAACACGTGCCGCTACTTTCTGCATCTTCTCAATACTGCTGCTCGTGACGAGTGCTACGGGAATATCGTGGTCGTGAAGTGAATCGATAAACTCAACCACCCCATCACAGACAGGATAATCCATATTATCCTCAAATTCACGGATACTCTTCAATACATCGGCCGATGCTTCGGGAGTAGGAAAATATGTAGCGAGAATCTTCTCGATTGTACTACCCTTGATAGTGAGCGCAAAATTAGGATCAGGAATATTATATCTCTTTCCCAATGCCGAATAAAAACGGGTATAAAGACGCTCAGTGTCAAGTACTACACCATCAAGATCAAATAAAGCTGCACATTTTACCATATTAAAAATCTTTAATTATGTGACAAATTTACAATTTCTGATGTTTAGATTAATGGGTATAGCTGTTAATTTTGCAAAACGTTTCTAAAGTATATATGGCAAAAGTCAATAATCCCCTCACATTAGGCTCTAAGTCGATAAGCAAGCTCCTTCTCGAATATTCTGTCCCGGCAATCATAGCGAGTGTCGCCACATCTTTATATAATATAGTCGACAGTATATTTATCGGCCGTGGCGTTGGTGCCATGGCGATAGCTGGTCTGGCAATTACCTTTCCCCTTATGAACCTTGTGGTGGCATTCTGCGCACTCATCGCCGCCGGTGGTGCCACGATCGTCTCCATATTCATGGGTCAGAAAAACATGAAGCGCGCCACTGACGTAGTAAACAACGTCATGGTGTTGTGTCTCATCAACTCGGTTGTTTTCGGAGGTCTGTCCCTGATATTCCTTGACCAGATACTTACATTCTTCGGGGCCACACCTGAGACTATAATTTATGCCCGCGAATTCATGAAAGTAATCCTGTTGGGTACACCTATCACCTATGTATTTATCGGACTGAACAATATCATGCGAGCTACGGGCTATCCTAAAAAAGCCATGATTTCGGCACTGCTTTCCGTAGGAGTCAACGTCATCCTTGCACCAATATTCATTTTTTCTTTACAATGGGGCATCAAAGGCGCTGCCGCAGCCACATTGTGCGGCCAATTCATCGCCTTTATATGGGTATTGAGCCATTTCATGTCCAAGAAAAGCTACATCCATTTCCAGCGCAACAACAAGTGGCTTGATCTGTCAATAGTAAAGCGCATATATGCTATCGGTCTTTCACCATTCCTGATGAACGTGTGTGCTTGCGTGGTGGTGGTGTTTATTAATAAGGCACTTCTCGATACCGCCGGAGCCGACGGAAATCTTGCCGTCGGTGCCTACGGCATCATCAACCGTACCACGATGTTTTTCGTAATGGTTGTATTTGGCGTAACCCAGGGTATGCAGCCTATTCTCGGCTACAACTTCGGTGCCAACCAGTGGGATCGAGTAAAACGCACATTACGTCTCGGTATGATCGTAGGCTTCTGCATTACCGTGGTCGGTTTTATTCTTACAGAGACATTCCCCGACGCGATCAGTTCGCTCTTCACACGCGATGAAAAGCTTATAGCTTTAGCACGTGAGGGCTTCCGGGTGTACTTCTCCTGCTATGCCGTGGTAGGTATCCAGATTGTGATCCAGAACTTCTTCCAGTCAATCGGCAAGCCGAAACTCTCGATATTCCTGTCGCTTACACGCCAGCTACTCTTCCTCATTCCATTCCTGATCGTACTGCCTAAGTACTACGGTGTTGACGGTGTGTGGGCAAGTATGTGTGGTTCTGATCTGTTGGCATTTATCGTTGCAGTAATTTGCCTCATCATCATGAACCGTAAATTTAACAAGACTTTCAAAACCCTACAGGCCACAAGCACACAGTCATGATACAGGACGTCGTATTACGAGTTTCTCCGGCTGTAGCAGCCGATGAAAAACAGTTGCGCAGCATTGCCGCCAAAGAGGCCCGGATAGCACCCCAGAGGATAAAGGCGTCACGCATCATCAAACGCTCGATTGATGCGCGTCAACGCAAGGTGATGATCAATATCACGCTGAGACTATTTCTCGATTCAATGCCTCAATCGATGGCGATAGCCGTATCGGTAAAATACCATCCTCTACCCCGCAATGCGAAGAATGTCATCATTGTAGGTGCGGGACCGGCAGGACTGTTCGCGGCCCTGCGTCTTATAGAACTGGGACTGCGCCCCATCATCATAGAGCGCGGAAAGGATGTTGACAGCCGTCGCAAAGACATGGCTGTACTTGCACGTCAGGGAGTGGTCGATCCGGATTCGAACTATTGCTTCGGAGAAGGGGGTGCCGGAGCTTATTCTGACGGCAAACTATATACCCGAAGCAAAAAACGCGGATCGGTAGACAAGGTACTCAACATCCTGCATCAGCACGGAGCTAATGAAGACATTCTGATTGACGCACATCCTCACATCGGCACCGACCGACTGCCTGAAGTAATCAAGGCAATCCGAAACACAATTATCGAATGTGGCGGAGAGGTTCACTTCGGCGAACGTGTGGATGACCTCATTATTGAGAATGACACCGTAACCGGAGTGATCACATCAAAGGGGCGCCATATAGACGGACCGGTGATCCTGGCAACAGGCCACTCCGCCCGCGATACTTATATGATGCTTCATGACCGTGGAGTTGACATGGAACCCAAAGGAATAGCCGTGGGCGTAAGACTGGAACATCCGCAGGAACTCATCGACCGCATACAATATCACAGT
Organism: uncultured Muribaculum sp.; assembly: GCA_964541165.1. Taxonomy (GTDB): domain Bacteria; phylum Bacteroidota; class Bacteroidia; order Bacteroidales; family Muribaculaceae; genus Muribaculum. Next base: position 19,895 of record CAZIPQ010000019.1, on the reverse strand, counting down.
CCTGAAGGTCGCGGGAAGTATCTACCTGCTGCCGAATATTCTATGCTGACACGTGTCGATGACCGCGGCGTGTACTCCTTCTGCATGTGTCCGGGAGGATTTATAATTCCGGCGGCAAGCGCGCCGGGCCAACTCGTGGTCAACGGCATGTCACCGTCATCACGCGGCACACGATGGGCCAACTCGGGAATGGTCGTGGAGGTACTTCCGGATGACGTAAAAAATCACGAAGGTCCCCTGAAAATGTTGCATTTTCAGGAAGATATTGAAAAATCCTTTTTCAAGGATGCCGGTGAGACACAGAATGCCCCTGCGCAGCGTATGGAGGACTTCGTCAACGGCCGTGCTTCCGTAAGCCTCCCTCCTACTTCCTACGCACCCGGCATACATTGTGCCCGCATAGACCGTCTGCTTCCTCAGGAAGTGGCAAGACGGCTTCAGAAGGGTTTTGCTGACTTCGGACGCAAGTCACGAGGCTTCCTGACCAATGATGCTGTGCTCATCGGATGTGAGACACGCACCTCGGCGCCTGTAAGATTGCCCCGTGATCCTGAGACTTTAAACCATATTCATATCCGCGGATTATTTCCGGCCGGCGAAGGTGCCGGATATGCCGGCGGCATCGTGTCAGCAGCCATCGACGGTGAACGTTGTGCCGACGCCGTGGCCGCAATGCTGAAGAATAGCTGAGTCTCCAATATATTTTACATGTCATAAATCTTTTTTAGAAATAAAGTTGCCACTATAATTAGGCGGTTACATAGATTTTTAATAATTTTGCACTTTAAATTTACCTCAAAAGTAATTTAACATGTCAGACATTAAGAAAATCAAGACCGCATTGATTTCCGTATATCATAAAGACGGATTGGACGAGATACTTTCTCTTCTTCATAAAGATGGCGTAAAATTCCTTTCAACCGGTGGCACACAGTCATTTATCGAAAGCCTCGGCTATCCTTGCGCAGCCGTGGAGGATCTTACCGGTTATCCCTCTATACTCGGTGGCCGTGTAAAGACTCTGCACCCCAAAGTGTTCGGTGGTATTCTCAACCGCCGCGAGAATGAAGGCGACCGTGAGCAGATCAAGCAATATGACATTCCTGAAATAGATCTTGTAATCGTCGATCTCTATCCTTTTGCTGCTACAGTGGCATCAGGTGCTTCTCACGAGGCAATCATCGAAAAGATCGATATAGGCGGCATCTCACTTATCCGTGGCGCTGCCAAGAATTACCGTGACGTGGTAATCGTAGCATCCAAGGATCAGTACGCACCTCTTGCCGAAATGCTCCGCGCATCAGGCGCACAGTCGGATATCGACCAGCGCCGTTGGTTTGCAAAGGAGGCCTTTGCTGTAAGCTCAGGTTATGACAGTGCCATCTTCAACTACTTTGACCTCGAAGGCGGTCCGTCAGATCTCCGCATAGCCATCGACGGTGCCAAAACAATGCGTTACGGTGAAAATCCCCATCAGAAGGGCTATTTCTTCGGCGACTTCGATGCAATGTTCAGCCAGCTCCACGGTAAGGAGATCAGCTACAACAATCTGCTCGACATCGATGCAGCCGTAAATCTTATCAGCGAGTTCAGCGAACCCACTTTCGCTATCCTGAAGCACAACAACGCCTGTGGTCTTGCCACCCGCGCCACTATCGCCGAGGCATGGAAAGATGCTCTGGCAGGTGATCCGGTATCGGCATTCGGAGGTGTCCTCATCACCAACGGCGAGATTGACGAAGCTGCTGCCGAGGAAATGGACAAGATTTTCTTTGAGGTTGTCATCGCACCCTCCTACACTGCTAAAGCACTTGAGATACTTGAACATAAGAAAAACCGTATTATTCTCATCCAGAAGGCACCTCTTGCAACCACAATGCAGTTCCGCTCATGTCTGAACGGTGCGCTCGGTCAGGAACGTGACCTGAAGATCGAGACTATCGATGACCTCAAACCGGCAACTGACCGCAAGGTGACACCGGAACAGGTAAAAGATCTGCTTTTTGCCAACAAGATTGTCAAAAACTCCAAGAGCAATGCCATCGTACTTGCCAAGGGAGAGCAGCTTCTTGCAAGCGGTGTAGGCCAGACCTCACGCGTCGATGCCCTCAAGCAGGCTATCGCCAAGGCCCATTCTTTCGGCTTCGACCTTAAGGGCGCTGTCATGGCTTCTGACGCATTCTTCCCATTCGCCGACTGCGTGGAAATCGCTCATGAAGCCGGTATCGATGCTGTTATCCAGCCCGGTGGATCAATCCGTGACAAGGACACCGTAGACTACTGCAATGCTCATGACATCGCCATGGTTATCACGGGTTTCCGCCACTTCAAGCATTAATTAACACCGTAACTTTTTAAGTGCTGAAATAAAAATGGGACTTTTCTCCTTCACCAAAGAAATAGCTATTGACCTGGGTACCGCCAATACCATTATCATTCACAATGGTAAAATCGTAATTGACGAACCATCGATCGTAGCACTTGATTCCAAAACAGGCAAGCTGATTGCCGTAGGTACCGAAGCCCAGCAGATGCAGGGTAAGGAACACGAAGGCATACGCACCGTCCGCCCTCTCCGTAAAGGTGTGATCGCCGACTTCAACGCTGCCGAGCTCATGATACGCGGCCTCGTAAAGAAGGTAAGCACCAAGAGCAAGTGGTTCTCTCCCTCACTCCGTATGGTTGTCGGTATCCCCTCAGGCTCGACTGAAGTTGAGATACGTGCCGTGCGTGACTCATCGGAACATGCCGGTGGCCGTGACGTGTACATGATTTATGAGCCTATGGCTGCTGCTCTCGGTATCGGCCTTGACGTTCAGGCTCCTGAAGGAAACATGATCGTGGATATAGGCGGCGGTAGCTCGGAAATCGCCGTGATATCACTCGGCGGTATCGTAAGCAACAAGAGCATCCAGATAGCCGGTGACGACCTTACCGACGACATCAAGGAGCACATGCGCCGCGCCCACAACATCCGTGTAGGCGAACGCACTGCCGAGCAGATCAAGATGAACGTCGGCTCAGCCCTTACCGAACTTGAAAATCCGCCGGAGGATTATATCGTCCACGGCCCCAACCAGATGACCGCCCTGCCGATGGAGGTGCCTGTAAGCTATCAGGAGATCTCACATTGCATCGAAAAGTCCATATCCAAGATCGAGGCCGCCGTGCTCAACGCGCTCGAACAGACTCCCCCGGAACTTTATGCCGATATCGTACGCAACGGTATATGGCTTGCCGGTGGTGGTGCATTGCTCCGTGGACTCGACAAACGACTTGTTGACAAAATCGGTATTCCGGTTCATGTGGCTGAAGAGCCGCTGCTCGCCGTTGCACGCGGTACCGGTGTGGCGCTGAAAAACATCAGCAAGTTCAAGTTCCTTATCCGCTAACCGAAATAGGTCACTGAACCATGCGTGACCTGCTCGACTTCATTGTCAAATACAGCAAGTGGTTTGTATTCGCGTTTTACGTGATTATAAGCTGCGTGCTGCTGTTTAACGGCAATCCCTACCAGCACTATCTTTGGCTGACATCAGCCAACACGATATCGGCGGCTGCCTTCGGCTCTGCCGACAATATCACGTCCTACTTCCACCTGCGCGACATCAACGAGGATCTGCAGGTGCAGAATGCCCGTCTCGAAGCCGAAGTGCTTTATCTGCGTCATGAGATTGACGCCCTGAAAATCCAGCACTCAATGGATACTCTGGCCGTTGATTCGACCATACCCCGCTTCGGTTTCATTCTGGCACATGTCATAAGCAACAGCACCTCACATGTTCACAATTATATCACGATCGAGAAGGGCAGTCTTGACGGAATACGTCCTGAAATGGGTGTTGTGGACCAGAATGGCGTTGTAGGTATAGTGAATGTTGTCGGTCCGCATGCATCGCGTGTCATCTCGCTGCTCAACCCGAAGATGCGTCTTGCATGCAAGGTAAAAGGCAGCGAATATTTCGGTTCACTGGTATGGGACGGCAAGTCAGCTGACGAGTGCGTGCTTGAGGAAATGCCGCGTCATGAACGGTTCCTGGCCGGTGACACGATTGTCACGTCAGGCTATTCGGCTGTGTTCCCTCCAGGCATTCCGGTAGGAACCATAATCAGCCATGCCAAGGAGCACGATGATAATTTTGTCGCCCTGCGCATAAAACTGTTTACTGACTTCGGTAAACTCAGTACCGTGCGCGTGATAACCGACAATATGAATGAGGAACTGCGTGCTATCAGCGCAGAGGAAGAAAATGACTGACGATTGAGACATGACAAAGACTATACTTCAGTTCTCTATTATGTTTGTGGTACTGGTGCTTGCACAAGGCATCATATTCAACAACATATGCCTTTTTGATGTCGCCGTACCTTTCGTTTTCATTTATTTTATTATCCATCTGCCGGTCACATTATCGACCAACTGGCTTCTTACAGTGTCATTCCTGGCCGGATTGAGTGTCGACATCTTCGCCAACACGGCAGGAATGAATGCACTTGCCTGCACGATAATCGCCATGAGCCGTCGCACGGTATTGCACCTGTATTTCCCGCGAGAGGACGAGCTGACCATACCCGAGCCGTCCATGCGCTCACTCGGCCTCGACGTGTACATGAAATACCTGTTTACCATAGTGCTGATGTACTGCATCATCATTTACCTCATCGAAGCCTTTTCTATCTTTGACATCACGCGTTTGCTGATGCGTATCGGAGCGAGCACACTGCTCACTTTCGTACTCCTCCTTGCCATTGACAGTGCCGTGTCACGCAAGCCTTGATGTGCCTGTTCTCCCCTCCTGCCATCAACGATATACATGAGAAAAGATTATTCACTTGAAAAACGAAAATATATAATTGGAGGATTCATTATAATTATTGTCATCATATATCTGATAAGGCTTTTCAACCTTCAGGTTATGGACAATGATTATAAGCAGTTTGCTGACTCCAATGCCTTCATGCGAAAGACCCTCTATCCTTCGCGTGGTATGATCCGTGACCGAAACGGAAAGCTTGTTGTATACAATCAGCCGGCCTATGATATCATGATGATACCGAGAAATGTGCAGCCGTTTGACACGCTCGACTTCTGCACTACGCTCAATATCACCCGCGAGGCCTTTGACCAACGCATGGCCGACATGAAGAATCCCAGGATGAACCCGGGATATTCGTCATATACACCCCAGAAATTCATAACCCAGATATCAGCCCGTGATTATGGCCGTCTTGCCGAAAAGCTGTACCGCTTTCCCGGCTTCTACATACAGCAGCGTATACTGCGCCAGTATGTAAACTCGGCCGCAGGCAATGTGCTCGGCAACATACGCGAGGTCAACCAGAAAGAGATCGAGCGTGATCCCTACTACTCTCGCGGTGACTATTGCGGTGACCTCGGTGTCGAGAAGAGCTACGAGGAGTATCTGCGTGGCGAAAAGGGTGTGGAGATACTGATGCGCGATGCCTACGGACGTATTCAGGGACGCTATGAAGACGGAGCCCATGACATAGCGCCCGTGTCAGGTCGTGATCTCACGCTCGGTATCGACATGGATCTTCAGATGTATGGCGAACAGCTCATGCAGAACAAGATCGGCGCTATCGTGGCGATAGAACCTGCCACGGGCGAGATTCTCGCATTTGTCAGCAGCCCGACTTATGACCCGAAGATGCTTGTCGGACGTGAACGAGGTAAGTATTACAGCGAACTTACCAAAGACTTTTATAAACCGCTTTTTGACCGCGCGCTCAGTGGTGCCTATCCTCCCGGTTCGACATTCAAGCCTTCGCAGGGACTTATCCTGCGTCAGGAGGGGATCATCACCCTCAATACGGCTTATCCATGTTACCACGGCTTCATCAACGGTGGCCTGCGTGTGGGATGTCACGGTCACGGCTCACCCATCACCCTGCAGCCGGCATTACAGACGTCATGCAATGCCTACTTCTGCTGGGGACTGAAAGCCATGCTTGACAACAACCGTTCAAAATACGGTACGGTGTCCGATGCTTTTGAGGTGTGGAAAAAGCATCTCGTGTCACTCGGCTACGGCTACAAGCTCGGTGTCGATCTCCCTAACGAAGGTCGCGGCTTCATCCCCAACGCCAAGTTCTACAACCGCTGGTACGGAGAAAATCACTGGAGCGCCAACACGATCATCTCGATTGCGATAGGCCAGGGTGAGATCATGGCCACGCCTCTACAGATTGCCAATCTGTGTGCCACCATCGCCAACCGCGGCCATTTCATCACTCCTCATGTCGTAAAGGCTATTCAGGACACTGTCCTACCACAGCAATATACAGAAGTACGTATTCCTACTATTGACAAGCAATACTTCGAGGAGGTGGCGGTAGGTATGCGCATGGCAGTCACCGGAGGTACCTGCCGTCTTGCCAATCTGCCCGGCATTGAGGTATGCGGAAAGACAGGTACTGCCCAGAACCCCCACGGTAAGGACCACTCGGCATTTATCGGCTTCGCCCCGTACCATGATCCTAAAATAGCGATTTGCGTATATGTGGAAAATGCAGGCTTCGGTGCCGCCTACGGTGTGCCGATCGGGTCGCTTATGATGGAGAAATACCTCACCGGTGAGATCGCACCCGACCGCCAGTATCTCGAAGAAAAGATGTTAAACTCTAATACGATATTGACCAGTGGAGTTAAGAAACACTAAGACATCGGTATTTCGCAACATTGACTGGATTACGGTAGTCATATATCTGCTACTGCTGGTCGGTGGCATCATTTCGATCTATTCGGCGAGCTACGACTTTGACAATGCCTCGATATTGTCATTCGAAGAGTTCTCAGGCAAACAGCTGCGCTGGGTAGGACTGGCGCTGGCAGCCGGACTTGTCATCCTGCTGATTGACTTTCGCCTGTATGAAGCCTATGCCTACCCTATTTACATGGTGCTTCTGCTGTTACTGGTAGTCACGATATTCGTCGCGCCTGACATCAAAGGCTCACGCTCCTGGCTGGTATTGGGACCAATGAGCCTGCAGCCGGCCGAGTTTGCCAAGTTTGCCACAGCACTTGCGCTGGCTAAACTCTTTTCCTCCTACAATTTCGTACTTAACGCGAGCATGTCAAACTATGCCCGTGCATTGCTGATAATCTTCCTCCCCATCTGCCTTATTCTCGCACAGAAGGAGACCGGCTCGGCGCTGGCTTATCTCGCACTGTTCTTCGTACTCTACCGTGAGGGTATGAGCGGCCTTATACTTACCGCCGCACTCGGTGCGGTAGTCTTTTTCGTGACAATTGTCAAGTACACCGAGTCAACCATGCTCGGTATACCGACAGGCGAAGCCTCGGTATTCATAATGATCGAAATGATCATTGTAGCGCTCGTGGCCGGTTATTGCAAAGTGCTGTGGGCGGCCCGCAACATACTGCTGTGGTTTATCGTTACCGGAGCTATCGCGTGGGGACTTGAGGCATGTGGCGTCAATGTACCGGGACGCGTGTTTTTCATCGGAGTCATCTGCGTTTCCCTGATATATTGTATCTTCCTGATCCTGCATGCTCCCGGACGCACGATTGCCGTTACGATTGGAGCGGCCGTATGCTCCGTGATATTCATGTTTTCGGTCAACAAGGTATTCAATGACGTGCTCCAGCCTCATCAGCAACAGCGCATAAAGGTGTCACTCGGCATTGTGGAAGATCTTCGCGGAGCGGGCTATAATGTCAACCAGTCCAAGATTGCAATCGGATCGGGAGGCATGTATGGCAAAGGATTCCTCAACGGCACACAGACCAAACTGAAATATGTGCCCGAACAGCACACTGACTTCATTTTCTGTACGATCGGCGAGGAAGAAGGATTTATCGGCACGACAGCTGTGCTGACGCTGTTTCTCCTGCTTATCCTGAGGGTCATCAGTATCGCCGAACGCCAGCCGAGCACATTCTCACGCGTTTATGCCTATTGTGTGGCTTCATTTCTGATATTCCATCTTGCCATCAATGTGGGCATGGTGATAGGCCTCTGCCCCGTAATCGGTATTCCTCTCCCCTTCTTCAGTTATGGCGGCTCCTCGCTGTGGGGCTTCACGTTCCTGCTTTTCATCATGCTGCGTCTTGACGCAGGTCGTCGTGAATATCACAGCTATTAAGAGAAAAATTAGGTTAACGTGGTGCAGCAATCAGTATCTGTCAATATTTTTTAGTAAGTTTGCATTGAGTTTAGGATAATTAATGGAAGGGCTAATTTACATCATCATACGCGGGATACTTATCGGAATACTGGTATCAGCTCCAATGGGTCCAATCGGGATGCTTGTAATACAACGTACCCTTAACAAAGGGCGACGTCCGGCCTTCTGTACAGGTATAGGCGCAGCTTTCAGTGACCTGATATATTGCCTGCTTACCGGTCTTGGCATGTCATTTGTCACCGATTTTATATCGACCAATCAGCTCGTACTCCAGATTATCGGTTCGATTGTACTGGGCGGCTTCGCTTACGTACTGATTCATAAGCCTCCCATGCACACCCTTACAGCTCACCAGTATGTTGCCAATACTTATTGGAAAGACATCATCTCGGGCTTTCTTCTCACCTTTTCCAATCCGCTGATTTTATTCTTTATCATAGGACTCTTCGCCCGCTTCAACTTCCTGCTTCCGGAATTCCGGCATTATCATTATGTGGCCGGCTACATTGCAATCTTTGCAGGCGCGTTGCTGTGGTGGTTTACAATAACCTTCTTCATCGACAAAGTGCGTTCGCGCTTCAACATGAAGTCACTGAGACTGCTCAACTGTATTATCGGCATCATCCTGCTGATCATGGCTGCGGTAGGTCTCATTCTGGGACTTAAAGATTACATCAATCTCCCGCTGAACTAAATACAAATACACTATATTTATGAAAAAATCTCTATTTACCGTCTTACTGTTTACTTTATTCTCATTCAGCGTGTCGGCCCAGTCAGTCGATCTCGGAAGCATCTTGAAAGGTCTCGGAGGTCAGAGTGACTCGACATCGACATCTCCATCCTCAGGCAGCGGCCTTGGAAGTATCCTGACATCAGGAACTGTAGGCTCACTTGTCAGCAATCTGCTCGGCAGCGGCAATCTTACTCCGGCCGACCTGGTAGGCACATGGAACTACGCAGCGCCTGCCGTAGCATTTGAAAGCGAAAATCTCCTGAAAAAAGCCGGTGGTGCAGCCGCATCGGCTACTATCGAGTCCAAGATCGAGCCTTACTACAAGAAGGCCGGCCTTAACAAAATGACTCTTACCGTCAATGCCGACTCGACATTTGTAATGAAACTATCGCGCGGCTCACTTTCAGGAACAATCTCCCGAAGCGCCGACCGCAAGGGCTATATGACCTTCCATTTTCAGGCTCTCAAGTTTAACGTCGGAAGTATGGATGCTGCCGTATCAAAGGCTGCTGGTAATCTTACCATAACATTTGACGTGACCAAACTCATGAAACTGGTCAACACTGTGGCCTCTATTTCGGGCAATTCAACCGTGGCCACATTCAACAAGCTTCTTCAGAGCTATGACGGCATGCAGGCCGGTTTCCGTCTTGTGAAGGCAGCTGACAGCAAAAAGACAACTACTTCAAAGAAATAAATGTCAAAAACACGTCTCCTCACTATATGCTTGATTTTTACAGTCGTGATGGGCGCCTGCCGCTCATCACGCACTGTCTCTAAACCATCGGTTCCGGCACAAAAAGATAAAAACCGCACCGAGTGGATAAATCCTAAACTCAAAAAAGAGCTGAAAGCCGACGAACTGATGCTTGTGGAGGAAGCCATTACATGGCTCGGCACACCTTATCGCTTCGGCGGCCAGGACTATTCCGGTACCGACTGCTCAGGCCTGACGATGAAAGTCTATGACAAGGCTCTTGGAATTAAGATACCACGCAATTCGGCCGAACAGCAAAAATTCTGCAGCGGTATCTCTCAAAACGCACTAAAAGCCGGCGACCTCATATTCTTCTGTACGGGACGCGACCGCAACCGTGTGTCGCATGTCGGCATATATATCGGTGACGGCAAATTCATTCACTCCTCATCCTCACGCGGCGTCATAGTAAGCGCACTCGGCGAAAATTATTATGTGACCCACTACCACTCGTCAGGCTTTGTGCCACGCAAAGGACGAAGTAACACCAAGACAGCGGCAGCTCCGGTAAAGGCAACGATAAAAGAGCAGCCAAAAGCGAAAGAGCTCCCGGCCCCGATACCTCAGAGCGTGACTCTTGATGATGTCATCGAGACACGCATCGATTCTATCTACAATTCATTTTTTGACTGATTCCTGATCAAAATACCAGGGATGAGCGGTAATACGCGTCACTCCCCGACTCCCTTCACTGCCGGCAAGACGACGGGATGTGATACGGCACCCTGCATCATTGATATGAGTGCGCATGACACGCCCAGCCGACTCAATGACACTGTCATTGCCTTCGTATATGGCAACATGATTTATCCGGCCCGATTTATTTCCGTAAAATACAAGATCTCCGGCCGTCAGGTTGCCATCGGGTACTATCCCGGTGGTCGCTTGCTGTGACGCATCACGCAAAGTGATCACGCCTATGGAATAATAGGCCAGTTTCACCAGTCCTGAACAGTCCATCCCTTTATTCGATAATCCGCCCCACAGATAAGGTGACCCCATCTGGGCTAATGCCACTTTTACGACTGCGGCTGACGGATCATCACTTTCTAAACTGTCAAGAGGAGTTACATCGCCGTCGACATATCCGGCACGGCCGTCAGGAAGCTGTAGACGTCCGTCAGCCATCACTTCAAGGATATCACCGGTCACAAGATCGGTCACCACCTCGTTGCGGCCTTTGTCGGCATACATCTTCACTTCCACCGGCGAAGTCACCATCACACGCTCGGCCTTTCGCCAACGGCCCATACTGTCATCATCCAACAGTGTCAGGGAATTATCCTTTATGTATCCTTCATAACCATCGGGCATCACGACCTTGAACCATCCGCCATCAACAGAATCTGTGATTTTCAACGGTGTACCCATCAATGCCTGAGTAGACATTTCTGATCCGTGGCGAGGTTCAGTGCGCACATTTGCAACTGAAATATGAGGCAGGGCCCATTCGGCAGACATCGCAACCGATGACCACATAATTCCGAGAAAAAGTATTTTGTAACGCATATAAAAAATTTTAACAAAAATAGTTTTTTTATTCTAACCAAGTAAACTATTTTATGCTACATAAACGTTAAAAAATATATACTCATAACTAACTGAATTATGCATTTAACTCCTAAAGAAATCGACAAGTTAATGCTCCTCAACCTCGGGATCATTGCTGAGCGCCGTCTTAACAAGGGCCTCAAGCTCAATTACCCCGAAGCTGTTGCGTATATAACTTCAACCGCGCTTGAGGAAGCTCGCGCCGGTAAGACAGTTGAAGAAGTAATGGTACAGGCAGCCAACGTTCTTAAAAAAGAGGATGTTATGGATGGAGTCGCTGACATGATCACCCTGCTTCAGGTAGAGGCGGTGTTCACCGATGGCTCACGTCTGGTTAGTATCCATCAACCCATCAAGTAACTTTAACCCCTTAGTGTATTATGGCAACAGACAATACCAACAAGCCGGCTACTGATCCCCAGGCTCCCGGCAATCCCCCAATGAACATTGAGGGTTACAGTGTTTCAAATCCTCCCAAGAGTGTCGATACTCCGATGACCGTCTATAATGGCGTTCCCCCGATTTATGAGCCGGTAAATCCCGGTTTCAAGCCTGCAGAGGCTGTGCCCGTAGGCGGAGTAATTCTTGAGGATACTCCCATCGAATACAATACAGACCGTTACACTGTCAAACTGACAGTACGCAACACCGGCGACCGTCCTGTGCAGATCGGTTCTCACTTCCACTTCTTCGAAGTGAACCGTTACATGGAATTTGACCGTCCCAAAGCATTTGGTTGCCACCTTAATATACCTGCCACAACTGCCATCCGTTTTGAACCGGGTGAGGAGAAAGAGGTTGAGTTAGTAAGCTATAGCGGCAAGCGCAAGGTATGGGGCTTCAATGACCTTACCAACGGCTTTACCGGCGGAGAGGATACTCCGAGCTACTATCCCACCAAGATACATTCTGTGCGCAAGATGGAGGAATACGGCTTTAAGAGCGTAAGCGAGGATGAAGCCGAGGCCGAATTTACCACACCCAAAAAATAATTCTCAATTATGGCAACTATATCAAGACAAGAATATAACAATCTGTTCGGCCCTACCGTAGGTGATAAGATCCGCCTCGGTGATACCGATCTTTATGTCCAGATTGAAAAGGATCTCCGCGTATATGGCGACGAAGTTGTATATGGCGGCGGCAAAACATTACGTGACGGCATGGGTCTCGCCGGACGCTATTCATCAAAAGGCGGCTCACTTGACATTGTCATCACCAATGTAACCATCATTGACCCCGTACTCGGCGTTGTAAAGGCTGACGTAGGTATCAAGGACGGCAAGATCGCAGGTATCGGCAAGGCCGGTAACCCCGACATCATGCCCGGTGTAACCCCGACCCTTGTAACCGGTCCTTCAACCGACGCTATTTCAGGTGAACACCTCATCCTTACCGCAGCCGGTATCGACGGTCACGTACACCATATCAGCCCGCAGCAGGCTTATAACTGTCTGTCAAACGGTATCACTACCCTTATCGGCGGTGGTGTTGGCCCGACCGACGGCACCAACGGTACCACAATCACTTCAGGTACCTGGAACATGTACAAGATGCTTCAGTCATTTGAGAATATTCCTATCAACTACGGCTGTCTTTCAAAAGGTAACAGCTCTGTAAAGGATACTCTTATCGAGCAGATCGAGGCCGGTGGTTGCGGCTTCAAGATCCACGAGGACTGGGGTGCTACTCCTGCTGCCATCCGCGCATGTCTCGACATCGCCGATTCATTTGACGTTCAGGTGGCAATCCACACCGATACACTGAACGAGAGCGGATATGTGGAGGACACTATCGCAGCTATGGACGGCCGTACAATCCACACTTACCACACCGAGGGTGCAGGTGGTGGTCACGCGCCTGACCTTCTCAAGGTTGCTTCAATGGCCAACGTGCTTCCTTCATCAACTAACCCCACCCTGCCGTTCGGTATCAACTCAAAGGCTGAGCTCTTTGATATGATCATGGTATGTCACAACCTGAACCCCAACATCCCGAGTGACGTTGCTTTCGCTGAGAGCCGTGTACGTCCCGAGACTCAGTCAGCCGAGAATATTCTCCATGACCTCGGTGTACTGTCAATGGTATCAAGTGACTCGCAGGCCATGGGTCGTGTAGGCGAATCATTCATGCGTACATTCCAGATGGCATCATATATGAAGCAGGTTCGCGGCAAGCTCCGTGAGGACAGCGACCAGAACGACAACTTCCGCGTGCTCCGCTACCTGGCTAAGATCACCCTTAACCCCGCCATCACTTACGGATGTTCTGATATTCTCGGTTCTGTCGAGACCGGAAAGATGGCCGACCTCGTGCTCTGGGAACCCGCATTCTTCGGCACCAAGCCCAAGATGGTTATCAAGGGCGGTATGATCAACTGGGCACAGATGGGCGATCCCAACGCATCACTTCCGACTCCGCAGCCCGTTTACATGCGTCCTATGTACGGTGCATTCGGCAAGGCTCTGCCCGCTACCTGTGTCAACCTCATGTCACGTGCATCAATCGATGCCGGTGTTCCTGAGAAACTCGGTCTGGAGCGCATCTGCTATCCTGTACACCGCACCCGTCAGCTCTCTAAGTATGACATGCTCCGCAACACCGCCATGCCACGTATCGAGATCAATCCTGAGACATTCTATTGCTACGTTGACGGAGAGCTCGCCTACGTTCCACCGGCACCGTCTCTCTCTCTTGCACAGCTCTACTGGTTCAGCTAATTTTTCAATCAGCAATATAAAGCCACCGCACCCTCAGTGCGGTGGCCTTTTAAAACCCCTAAGCTATTTTTATGAAGATATATAATGAAGTGATCGGTAACATCTATACCGATCAGGCTCTCCATGATAAAATTGATGCCGCTACTGTCGAAACACTGAATCTTGATCAGTGGACAGCACAGAAAAGCCGTTTTATCATCACAGGCGACAAGGGCACGCAATGTGCGGTGGCCCTCAAGCGCAATCATCAGCTGGTAGCGGGCGACGTGCTTGAATACGATCCCGAAACCAACACAGCCATTGTGGCACAAATCGAACTTAACCCCGTCTTTGTCATCGACCTGAGTGCCGTTGAAAAAGAGGACAAGCTCAAAATAATCCAGACTTGTATCGAACTTGGCCACGCGATAGGCAACCAGCACTGGCCCGCCGTAGTCAAGGGAACCAAAATATATGTCCCCCTAACCGTTGACAAGAAAGTCATGGAAAGCGTGATGTTCACTCACGCCATTCCGGGAGTTACCTACGAATTCCATCCCGGCACAGAGATTATCCCCTATCTCGCACCGGATGAAATACGTAATCTATTCGGAGGCACCGCTCAGGAAAGCCACGGTCATGTTCATGGTCACGACCATTCTCACACTCCTCATGTACACACTCATCCTGACGGCACCACCCACTGTCACTGATACCCTCTTACAACCATAATTCAATTATATAATCTGATATGGCTCATACAGACTTAACCGCACTGATGAGACTTCTGGAAATGACCGACTCGCAATTTCCAGTCGGCACATTTTCATTTTCCAACGGCCTTGAAAGCGCATCTCATTTAGGTATAGTACACGATGCCGACACTCTGCGTCAATATGTGGAGTCAGCTTACCGCCAGGCTGCCTTCAGCGATGGTATCGCCGCAATCCAGGCCTATCGCGCAGCCGCAGCCGATGACTACGACCGTGTATTGCGCGCCGATGAGGAAGTGATACTGTGTAAAATGAATGACGAGTCGAGGCAGATGGTGCGCCGCATGGGTAAAAAGCTTGCGGAACTTGCACTGCACATAGTTGACCTGCCGATGATGAAACGTTTTCTTGATGACATCAATGCAGGAAAGACTGCCGGTACATATCCCATCGCTCAGGCAATCCTGATGAGCCACACCGGAATTTCTGAAGCTGAAATGTTCTGTTCACAGCAATTCGGCGTAATCAACATGATCCTTGGCGCAGCCCTGCGCTGTGTACGTGTGTCGCATTTTGACACACAGAAGATCGCGTTTGACCTTGCGCCTAAAGCTGCCGCTGACTACGAGACCATAAAGGACCTCGACTTCATGGATATGCGCGCCTTTGTTCCGGGAATGGACATGATGGCCTCAATCCATGAGAAAGGCAACATGCGTATGTTCATGAACTGATTTCAACTGTTTTTTTCACTTTTACACACATTACAACTATGAGTACTTGCAGAATAGGCATAGGCGGTCCGGTAGGATCAGGAAAGACCGCATTGATCGAAGCTATAACTCCCCACCTGCTCGAGCAGGGTTTTAAAGTTCTTATCATCACCAACGATATCGTTACCACCGAGGATGCGAAACACGTGCGCCGCATGCTCAAGGGTGTGTTGATGGAAGACCGCATAATCGGTGTCGAGACAGGCGCATGCCCTCATACCGCGGTGCGTGAGGATCCGTCCATGAACATAGCCGCCGTAGAGGAGATGGAAGCCAAATTCCCCGATACCGATATCGTAATGATCGAATCAGGCGGTGATAACCTGACGCTTACATTCTCGCCCGCTCTCGTGGACTTCTTTATCTACGTGATCGACGTGGCTGCCGGCGACAAGATACCCCGTAAGGATGGCCCCGGCATCTCACAGAGCGACATTCTGGTAATCAACAAGACCGACCTCGCGCCTTACGTTCACGCCTCACTTGAGGTGATGGATCATGACTCACGTCTCATGCGTCCCGGCAAACCCTTCGTATTCACCAACTGCATGACAGGCGAAGGCATAAATGAGCTTGTTGACCTTATCAAGACAATGGCTCTTTTTGACCACGAAATAAAGTAAATCAACCCTCCCCTATACTCCGAATATGAAAGATGTATATAACGCACCGGAGCTCCAGATGGTAGCCTCATTGCGTGAAATGCAACCCTATAACCATCCTACGCGCGCCATGTATCTTGGCGCGCCGGGAAAGGTGGGTTACCTGCGCCTCGGATTTGAACTTGATGCCGACGGCAAGAGTATTCTGCGCGATCATGAGCGTATAGCTCCGCTGATTGTCCAGAAGGAACTGTATTGTGACGAAGGCATGAAGGAGATGCCGGTAGTATATATCCTTTCATCGGGAGGTCCCAATGTCGACGGCGACCGCTACGAACAGGAGATAGAGATGAGGCGCGGCTCGATCGGTCATGTCACCACCGGCGCCGCCACTAAAATAGCCGAGATGAAGGACAATTTCTCGGCCATGTATCAGAAAATAACACTTGAGGAGGACTCTTATCTGGAGTTCATGCCCGAGTCGACCATACCTTGTAAGGAGGCCCGGTTTGCCAACTATACTGACATCATCTGTCATCCCACAGCCACACTCTTTTACAGTGAGCTGTTCACATGCGGCCGCAAACACAGTGGGGCCGAAATATTCAAATACGACATACTGTCGGTGACATGTGACGCACGCCGTCCTGACGGAGAGCGACTCTTCCGTGAGAAGTTTGTGATTGAACCGTCAAAAGAGCCGGTGGATATCATCGGTGTCATGGGCCGTTATCACATGTTTGCCAACGTCATTGTCCTCACTCCTCCGGAATGTGCCGAGAAGATATATGAACAGGTAGAGGTCGGTTTCAGCGCAGATAAAAAAATCGGATGCGGAATTACACGACTGCCGAATAATTCAGGCCTGCTGTTCAAGGTCGTAGGCATGGAGGTACAGCCTGTCAAGACACGTGTACGCGAATTCGGATCAATAGTAAGGCAAGTAGTCAAAGGAAAGCCTCTGTTACCGGATTTCCCCTGGCGTTAAACTAATTATAAAATATAAAGAAATATGGGAAACAACAATTCAACAGTAGCACCCCATCGATCGATGGCGACCTACATCAAGGGTACCCTTCGCGGTGCCGGACAAGTTATGTTTCAGGACAGTGCCTGGACCGGTCTGTTAATCATGATCGGTATCTTCTGGGGTACTTACGGTCCTGACGGTGAAGGAATGCCTCTTGTGGCCTGGGGCGCACTCGTAGGATTGGTTGTATCCACTCTCACCGGCTATCTGTTTGAGTCAAAAAGTGATGGAGACAACGGTCTGTGGGGCTTCAACGGCATACTTGTAGGATGTGCGGTATTCACTTTCCTCGGCAACACTCCGTGGGCCTGGATCGCTACAATCCTTGGCGCGGCAGCCACAATACCTGCGCGTCGCGCATTCAACAATGTGTTCGCGCCCTTCAATACCACTTCCTATACATTCCCGTTTATCATCGTATCATGGTTTATCCTTCTGGCAGCCCGTATGTGCGGTCAGTTACCTCCCGTGAGCGAGTCGGTAGCCGCCCTGCCTACACATTACGACGCCTCGATGTTGCAGTTTACATTCGGTGATCTCGTGATATACTGGTTAAAGGGTATCTCTCAGGTATTTCTCGTAAATTCATGGTCAACCGGCATTATATTTATCGTGGCTCTTGCTCTGTGCAGCCGTTGGGCGGCAATATGGGCAATGATCGCATCGGCCGTATCACTGGCTGTGGCGATATCACTCAACTGCGATCACACCGATATCGTCAACGGTCTCATGGGATTCTCTCCCGTACTGACCGGTATCGCCATCGGATGTACCTTCTATAAGCCTACGGTAAAATCATTCTTCTATTCACTGGCAGCTGTAGTGTTTACGGTATTTGTACAGGCCGGAATGGATGTATTCTTCTCTCCGCTCGGCATTGCTACCCTCACCGCTCCGTTCTGTGTGGCTACATGGATATTCATGCTGCCGATGTATAAATTAGGCCAGAAATCATGAAACGCGTAGTATTGCTGCGTCACGGCCAAAGCGAGTGGAACCTCGAAAACCGCTTTACCGGATGGACTGATGTCGACCTTACCGAACAGGGTCGCAAGGAGGCTTACGAGGCCGGCAAGAAACTGCTGAAAGCTGATATCCTGCCCGATTATGCCGTGACATCGGTACTAAAACGAGCTATCCGTACACAGCAGCTTGCCACCGACGCAATGAACCGCATGTGGATTCCGGTTGTGAAGGACTGGCATCTCAATGAACGCCATTATGGGGCTCTCCAGGGCCTCAACAAAGCCGAGACAGCTCAGAAGTACGGTGATGAACAGGTGCTGCAATGGCGCCGCAGTTATGACGTCACCCCTCCTGCCCTTACTACCGATGACGAGCGTTATCCAGGCAACGACCCTATCTACAATTCACTGTCGACCGATGAACTTCCGCTTACAGAGTCACTGCGCGACACCATAAGCCGCGTGCGTCCCTGCTGGGAGGAGATAATCATGCCGGCCATACGTCTTTACGGCACAGTCCTCGTGGCTGCCCACGGCAACAGTCTGCGCGCACTCGCCATGATGTTGCTGCATCTTGACAGTGAGGAGATCATGAAAGTAGAAATACCCACGGGGCAACCGTGGGTATTCGAACTGGATGACCGCTACAATGTAGTACGGAATTATTATCTGTGACGTCGTCCTGCCGGTTTTTCATCGGCAAAATGATTGGGAAATGTCAGATGCTGCCGAGGCCGTGTCATGGCATAAATCACCAGCAACAGGCCCAATACAATAAAGGGTATACTTAGTTGCTGACCTATGTTGAGAGTCATTGTGGCTTCTCGCGCAACCTGATCATTCTTGATATACTCTATCAGGAAACGCGGCAGGAATATACCTATAAAGAAAACTCCGAGGATGAGGCCGGGCCTCTCCTCGGCATTTTTTTTCCAGTACATCCACATCAGCAAGGCAAACAATGCAAAGTAGCATAATGCCTCATAAATCTGCGTGGGATGCACCGCCTGCCCTTCGTAGAGCTGATGCCACTCACGTGACCTGACAAACATAAATCCCCACGGCAATGTCGTGGCAGTTCCGTAAATCTCCGAGTTAAAGAGATTGCCGAGCCTTATCAGACCACCCACCAGTGCTATCGCAATGACAAGGCGGTCAAATGTCCACAGCGGACTACGTTTTGTCACGAATATCGAATAGAGGATTACAGCAAGTATGATGGCTATCGTACCGCCGTGACTGGCAAGACCTCCCTCCCATATATACAGTATTCTTATCGGATCAACCTTGTATTCATCCCATTCATAGAAAAACACATGGCCGAGTCGTGCACCGACGATCGTGGCGATGACAACATATACGAGAAGTATGCCGAGCCAGCGTTCGGGAGCACCCTCATGCTTGAACATGCGGGCAACAATCTCGTAACCGATGAGAAAACCTACGGCAAACATCAATCCGTACCATCTCACGGTAATGAAACCGCTGAAGATTTCCGGATTGACATTCCATACTATATAATCAAGCATAGCGTGGCCGTAAAGGTTATACGAGATGGCGTATCAGCTCCTCACGGTCACCGTAAAGCATATCGATGACAGGGATCTCAATCATCGTGTAGGCACCGGGCTTGGTGATCATAGTGGCACGGGCAACACCGACAAGTATCTGGGCGGTAAGAGCGGGATTGTTGATCGACATGTTGAACTCGAAACGCTGATTCTGGGTGATACCTGACACACCCTTGCGCACCATGTTCACACCGTGTCCCATATCCTTGATCTCGTCAACCGAGGGCACTGCGAAGACATGGGTCTCGTCGCGGGCGAAATAGGGATCAGCCTTGACTGCGGCCGCTATCTCCTCGATAGTATGACCCTCTTCAACCTCCACATACACC
>CAZIPQ010000018.1:7834-26101 GCA_964541165.1 uncultured Muribaculum sp. | reverse complement strand
TTGCCTACGCTGTTGATATGGCATCGGTTGAAGACGGCTGTCGACCAACCGAAGATAAAGTCGACGGTACCCTCGATATAGCAGTCCTCGTAATACTGACGGACGCCTTTGCCATAAGTATAGAGAGTGTCCTGATTGCCGAGGAAGCGGCAGTTTTTGAAATAATTGCGGTCACCGCTCACGAATGCGGCCACTGCCTGTCCGACACGGCCGGCAGTATTGGCAAATGTGATGTTTTCGGCGTAAAAATCAGGAGCGTAGATATAGGCCGTAGCTGAGCCTGAAGTTGACATCTCTTTGCCGTAACGATTGAGCTTGCTGGCATAATCGTCATTTGTGATAACGGCTCCGTCCTGACCGATAAGCGAAACGTTGATCTTACATTCAGGCACCACAAGTTTTTCCTTGTATTCACCGGGACGCACAAGTATGGTTGTGCGATGCTCCTTGCTGAACGGAGGCACTGCGTCAATAGCTTCCTGCACTGTCATAAAGTCGCCGCTGCCATCCTTAGCCACAACAAAATCATAGTGGCGTACATAGGGCTTCAGTTCGGGGACAGCCTCAGCGATTGCATCGACAGTCAGACCGGCAATCACGCGGCCGCCATGAATATTAAGATGCGTATTGTCCTCACGGCCTTTAGGTATGGCGGCAACAGTATTGGGAGCCACCCACACGAAAAGCGACTTGGAATCTTCGGGACCCATGCCTTCGATAAGATCATGAGTGATACGGTTCATGTCGACAAAAGGCACGTTCAGCTCGCGGGCCACGTTGCGGGGCGATTCAAGGTAGGCGCCGTGAGTGTCGATAAGACGCGCATCGGTCGGCACAGCTTCAGGCTCTGACGAGGGATCACGCTTTGCATCAGGATTTTTATAGAACGCATCATCCTGATTGACTGCGGCAGCTACTTTCGTAGCATCGGCGGCACTGCCGAAGTTACGGCGCACGATGGAATTGAACAATACCGGCTTGCCGCCCTTGGCACGGGTCTCGTTGACAAACTTGCGTAGATTGTCATCAAAAGTCGATCCGGGATCAGTGTGACGGTCAGGCTTAGGCTTTTCGTCGTTGTGGCCGAACTGTATGAACACATAGTCGCCCGGACGGATTTTCTCAACGACAGCTGCCCATCGGCCCTCGTCGATAAAGCTCTTGCTACTGCGTCCGTTCACGGCATGATTGTCAACTACGATATCATCCGACAGAAAGCCGGGAAGCATCTGGCCCCAACCGCGCTCGGGGTTATCGCCGTCAAGCGGCTTATTGGCCATCGTCGAGTCGCCTATCATGAAGATTACAGGCTTACGGTCAGTATCATTCTTAAAACTGCACAGAGCCAAAATCAGCACAACGGCCGACAGAAAGATGTTTTTTGTCATGGTCTGATTATTAATACGATATTGATTTTGTTAATTTTCATCAAATTTACTAATTATCGGGCAATTATTAAAGCAACCATATTTCTTTTTTGTAAATTTGGCTACCAATCAACCACATGTTATGAAATTACCAGTTATCCTGTCTGCCGGTTTAATCGTACTCGCCGGTTGTTCCGGCGGCTCAAAGGTAGCCACCGACCAGAATGGTGTCCCCGTAATCGACCTTGTCTCAGCCATATCATCACCTTCCGGAATAAAGGCATCCCAACTTGGCTCGACCATCACATACATACCGCTTGAAACCAACGATTCATCGCTTATCGGGGACAAATATAAGATCTATCCTGACGGCGACCGCCTGGTAGTTGCGACCAACAACCGTTGCCTTGTATTTGACATGAATACCGGTAAATATCTCAATTCCGTAAGCCAGTATGGCCAGGGGCCCGAAGATTTCAGAAACAACACACCCTCTATCGACGAGCAGAACCACCGAATACTGTTTCAGCAAGGTAAACACAATCTCATAAGCTTTACTCCCGACAATAAGTTCGTGGAGACAGTCATCGCGCCTGTAAAACACGAAAAGGTGACGTATGCCCTACCTCATGAGGGCAATTACCTGTATCACGTCACCGGCAACTTTAACGACGTCGACCCGCATACGCTGCTTATGGCTGATGCTTCAGGCAATGTCATCGACTCACTGACCCTGTATGCGCCTGCGGTAGCAACAGTAATTCAGCCGGAAAAGATAGCAAATATATCAGTGTTCACAACTTTGCTCGGAAACATTGGCGGAGCCTATGCGTTGATCAACGACAAAGATGGTGGATCGACCTTATCTTCAGGTAATATCAAGACAATGTGGCACGCCGGCGACAATACCCGCATTCATGTGACGCTTACCGATACCATATATAACTATACTGACGGAAAGCTCTCACCGGCCTATATCTTCAACACCGGTGAGCACCATTATCCGACCGAATCGGGATTCAGGGATCCCGCCGAGGAAGAAATAACGGTGCACTCGATATTCGAGACCGACAATTATATTCTCAGCGGCATCCTGTATGGCAGCATGCCCAAATACCCTGAATACTATCCTGACGGATATTACGCGCTGTACAATAAAAATGACGGCAGCTGCAGTGTCCAGCCTATCGATATATCGAGAAGGGCTGATCCGATATACTCCGGAGAAAATTCAGGCATTGCGGATGACATAAACCACTTTATCCCCATCGAGCCGTCAGCCGTAACACCGTCAGGCGCATTACTGGCTACCGTCACAGTTGACAAGTTACTGGCATGGCTTGAAGACCATCCTGATTTCAAGGCCGAGGGAGCGCTGGGCTTCATCAATGATCTTGATCCGGAAGCTAATCCTATTCTAATTATCATTAAATAATTGCTTGTTATGAAAGTTACTCCTTTCCTTACCGCAGCACTGGCAACCATGACGCTATGCGCATGCAGCGGAACCAAGGCCGCCGGCACCGGCGACGAGTCATTAACCGTAATCGATGTCGAGAGCGCATTGAAATCGCAGACCGACCTGAAACTGTCGCAGCTTGGATCGAAGATTGAAATTGTACCGCTCGAGACCAATGACTCAGGTCTCGTCAGCATAGTGTATCACATAGATGCCGTGGATGACTATCTCATCGTGAGCAGCCCGCGTTCATGCCTCTCATTCGGGCTGAAGGACGGCAAGTTCCGTAGCAAGATAGGCCGTGTAGGACAAGGACCGGAGGAGTATAAATATGGCGTGGCTATGGTCGATCCCGCCACAGGCAATATTCTCTTTGACCGCGGTGACAACAGTCTTGTAAACTATACTCCCGACGGCAAATACAAACGTACGATAAAACTGCCGTTCCGTAAGTATAAAATGAAGTCGTTCATCATGACCGACTCAACCCTGACCGCTCATATAACCGGAGAAATGCGCGATCCGGGAGCAAGCTACCTGATCACATCTGACTTTGACGGTAATATACTTGACTCCATCCCGATGCGTGCGCCGGGCGAACCGATAGAGACCGGCGGAGATGTTCATTTTATGAGCGGTGGCGGAGGTTTCGGGAGTATGTACACGGTAGGTGCCGGCGAACTGTTTTCAACCTCGGAGGTAACCACAATCTGGAACAACGACGGCCATACACGTATCCATGAGGCTCTCAGTGATACCATCTATAATCTTGTCGGCCACGACCTGACACCCGTATATGCATTTAATCTCGGAGAGAAACGTTATCCGTTTGAAACCCGCAATTCGCGCGTACCTCAGGACGGAGAACTTGCCGTCATCGATATGGTGGAAAACGGTGACAAGCTCCTGTTTATCCTAACGGAAGGAAATCCATGCGGTGACAAGCGCTATATGGGCATATATGACAAAACATCGGCCACCACATCAATTCAGCCGTTCGTACGCATACTGCCGGTTTCAAATGAATTTCCGAAATACAGCAGCCTCACCAATGACATCAACGGATTTATGCCTTTGTTGCCCTACAAAACTCTTCCCGACGGAAGTTTCATAACCCTTGAACGTGTCGACAGGATCGGGGCATGGCTTGAAGAGCATCCTGACTTCAAACTGGAGGGTCAGCTTGACAAGCTTGCTGATATTGATCCCGAATCAAATCCCGTACTTATGATTATTCGCCCGTAAGTATTACGGCGACTTCCTTGAAGTAATATTCACGCACATTGCCAAATCCGTCGATAAGCACGAGACATCCGTCACGCTTCACATCGGCAATGGCAGCATGAAATACCTCACCGGTGGCGGCATCACGATAAGTGTTGCCGCCGCTTTTCCATAATGATCCGACAAATGAACGGTGAAGATCCTCACGATCCATAGCAAGGCGCCGGTCGATGGCAGCAAGAACACTTGCAAGCACGCTGTCAAGATCATACTCAACTCCCGTAAGTTGCCACAGCGACACGGGATTAGGGGCATCGCTGTGAAACACGCGTTGATTCACATTGATCCCGATCCCGGCTATGGAATACTGTATGAAAGGGCCCTGCAGACTATGCTCGATAAGAATACCGCATATTTTCCGGTCACCGACATATATGTCATTAGCCCATTTTACGGTGACATCATGCGAAGGGAGCAATTCACGAAGAGCGTCGGCCACGCCGAGCGCAACCGCCTCGGAGATGGCAAACTGCTCTATGGCCCTGAACTGCGGCAGCTTAAGCAGCAACGAGAATGTCAGATTTTTTCCCGGCTCGGCCTCCCATGAATTACCGCGCTGACCGCGCCCCGCTGTCTGACTGCGGGTCATGATAACCGTGCCGTGAGCCTTCTCACGGGCTATCTCACCAAGATACGTATTGGTTGACCCGCATGAGTCAAGGCGTATTAACTTACTGTACATAGCCCGTAACCATATATACCGCCATGGCGATAATAACCAATCCCAATACAACATACACCGCGCGTGCCGCCGAACGCGAAAGACGTCCGGTCAGCATACGCACATTCATCGAGCGGAAAAACCACTCCCAACCCGCAATACCGGCAGTGAGTGAGAATAGCCCGCAAGCAGCGAAGATGGCCGCAAGCAGATAAGTAGCCGCGTTCAGCGACATGTTCAGTCAGGCTTCGTTACAGTGAGCACGCGCGAGTCGTCATCCATGACTTTTATATCGACGCGCACAGTGTCATCAGGCAGGATATCGGCAACACGCTCGGGCCACTCTATCAGACACAGGGCACCCGAATCAAAGTAATCCTCCACACCTATGTCGTAAGCCTCTTCAAGACTTTCCAGACGGTACAGGTCAAAATGATATATCAGTTCGGCAGTCGTATCGCTGCGATACTCATTGATAATGGCAAACGACGGGCTTCCGGTAGCGTCATCCTCTACACCGAGTGCCTTGGCAAGAGCATTGATAAAAGTGGTCTTTCCGGCACCCATCTCACCGTTGAAGGCATAGACGGTAGCATCATCCATCAGTTCTACAAACTCTTCGGCGGCGCGGTCAATATCAGCGAGCGACGCGATTTTTATTTCAGTTACACTCATAGTAATTTTTATTTAGGCGTCATCGTAATAAGCGGCACCAGCATCTCTTCAAGCGATATGCCTCCATGCTGGAATGTGCCGTCATAATACTGTACGTAATAATTGTAATTGTTGGGATAAGCGAAGAAATCATGCTCCGTGGCAAAGATATAGGTCGACGAGACATTAGGCGACGGAAGGCCAAAACGCTCGGGACGCTTTATCTCATACACCTGACGGGCATTGTAATTGAGATTTTTTCCGACCTTATAACGCAGGTTGGTATTGGTGTTGCGGTCACCGATCACTTTTATAGCATTGTCCACCCGTATCGTGCCGTGATCGGTCGTAAGCACAAGCTTGTAGCCTGACGAGGCTATACGCCGGAACAGTTCAAGCGCGGGCGAGTGACGGAACCACGATTCGGTCAAAGACCTGTAAGCGGCATCAGTAGCTGCAAGCTCACGGATCATGCGCGATTCGGTACGTGCGTGCGACAGCATGTCTATAAAGTTAATCACCACTACATTAAGGTCGTTGGTGAGCAGGTTGTTGAACTCGCGGTTAAGCCGTTCACCATGCACCGAGTCATTGAGCTTGGTATAGCTGAAACGGCATTTGCGACGGAAGCGGTCAAACTGGGTGGCTATCAGCGGCGACTCGTTGATATTCTTGCTCTCCTCCTCATCCTCATCAACCCAGAGATCGGGAAACAGGCGGGCAATATCAGCCGGCATAAGACCTGAGAAAATGGCATTGCGTGCATATTGTGTCGCCGTCGGAAGTATTGAAGTATAAAGCTCCTCCTCCATAGAAAACCATTCGGCCAACAACGGCTTCACGACATACCACTGATCAAGACGGAAATTATCTATTACTACAAGAAATACCTTGTCTCCATTGTCAAGCAACGGGAAAATACGTTGCTTGAAGAGCTCATTGCTCATAAGGGGATGCTCACCGCCTGTAACCCATGACTCGTAATTTTTCCTGATAAACTTGTCAAACGAGGCATTGGCCTCATTCTTCTGCATGGCGAGCATTTCATACATGCCGGTATCGGTTGCGGCAAGCTCAAGCTCCCAGAACACAAGTTTCCGGTACAGGCGATACCAGTCGGCAATGTCAGCACACTCCCCTATCTCCATGGATATACGGCCAAACTCCTGGCGATAGTCACTTGAGGCACGCTCACTGACAAGATGACCTGAGTGCAGAATTTTCTTGATGGAAAGCAATATCTGGTTAGGATTGACCGGTTTGATAAGATAGTCGGCAATCTTGTTGCCGATGGCGAGGTTCATGATGTTTTCCTCCTCGCTCTTGGTGATCATGACTACCGGAAGCAACGGATGGCTCTGCTTGATACGGGTCAGGGTTTCGAGTCCGGTAATACCCGGCATATTCTCATCAAGAATAACGAGATCAAAAGGTTCCGCATCGACAAGTTCCAGCGCGTCATGACCGCTGCAGGCCGTTGTCACGTCGTAACCCTTGCTTTCAAGAAACATCAAATGAGGCTTCAGCAGATCGATCTCATCATCAGCCCATAATATGCGGTATCGCTCCATAATTCATATCAGTTATCATCATTCAGGCCCGGACCGGCAACAACCGGTCGGTCGGCAGCCTCCCCGTCAACGTAGCGGAAGTAGTCATCGAAGGTAAGTCCACCGTTAAGAAGCTTGTCAAAGTCGCTTACGCTGATCATGACGGGCCTTACCCCATCGGGTAGTGAGAAGGTGGTCGACGCCCCCATCACGCTACGGTAGTGGGTTAGCTCATCAAAGTTAGCAAATCCCTTGACAACTAACAAACCGAGACGTCCGAAATTCATTTGTTCCAGATCAAAGTCCCTGACAACAAATGAATTGAAATTATGACGCGCTACGTCGTAGAGAAGCTGGTTGCCCGAAACCTCCTCCGTATCATACACCAGTACAAGCAGTTGGGGAGCGTTTTCATCAAGGTCAAACGTTATCTCCTCACCGGTCACGTCAGTAGAATCGTTGCCGAGCCGGAGATCCCATAACATGCCGCGCGGATTACCCCCCTCGCCTGACTCCAGTTCACGGCCCTGCGCCAGTCCCTTGAGATAGGACGATGCAAGCGGAGTCACCTCTGTGTCGGGATAGCGTTCCAGCAGTTCCCGCAATCTTGTCTTGAAGCCGTCGGCATCCTTATCGGTCACATAAGCGAGTGCGTCAATAAACATGAACTTAGGCATAAGCTCACTCATGGGATATCGTTCCGCCATATCGGTATAAGCGGCATGCACATCATTGTTATTACCGTCAAGATAATCCTGATAGGCCTTTTCATAAAGCGTCTCCTGCTCACCTGACATACGTTTCAGGTTCTCGATATAGTTCGGGTCACTTACAGCCTGACCATACTTTGACTCGGGGAAATCGGAAAGCATCAGCGCACGGTAGCGCTCGGCCATCGCCTTATTTCCGAGCCTAGTATACATAAGATACAGGTTATAATATACATCCAGGCGGTAAATATTATCAGGATAACGCCGCAACAGTAGATTCCACTCGTCGGCGGCATCATCAAACGCTTCAAGGCGGTCTTTCAGGATAAGACCTATGTTGTACATGCCGTCAACTATAATATCGTTGCATGACGCGACGGCCTCCGGTGTCATCGGCAACTGTCGCAGATAGTATTCCGGATCATACTGATCCAATGTCTTGGAAGATTGATCCGGCACAGTGTCACCCGGCGCCTGCATGTCATCATTTTCCTCCTCACCATCTTCATCCTGCTTCTCGAAGTCATCAAAACTGAATGAGGTCTTGTCATGGCGGCGCCAGTCATCCTCAAGACGGCGAGAACCCCACCGCCGCTGAAACTCCGTCTTACCGGCATTTACAGTAGCAGTATTATAGAAATACCACGAATCATCGGTATTGAGCATGAATTCACGTGGAGCGCCGGCATTGCCGGAGTTATTCTTCAATCCGTTACCTGAGGCCTGCTGTGCCGCAAGGTATTCCTCGCGCTTGATACGTTCAGCCTCCTCGGCCTCTTTCTTCTTCAGGTCAGCGATATGCCGTTCGATAACCTTAAGACGCTCGGCCTCAGGCATTGCGGCAAGTCGCAGCAACGAGTCGTTGAGATTCACGTTCTCGGTATACAGTGCCAGTTCATCCAGAACATCGCTTCGTAGCTTCAGCGTGTCATACCCGGGATATGTTTCGGGCAACACCGGCAACGCCTCGGCATAACAGGGCTGCGCCTTGTCATACTGCCGCCGTTCGTAATAAAGATTACCCAGTGTGAGCTGACTTATGGCCCGTTCGACGCCGTTGCGTGTCGAACGCTCGGCTGCCAGACGATAATTCTCAATGGCTCGTACGGTGTCACGGCGCGACAGATAAAGATTGCCTATGGCATAATACAACTGGTCAAGATAATCCTTATTCCTGTCATATCGGGTCATACGCTTCAGGGCATTAATCTCTTTGGTCACGTCACTGCCTGAATACACCTCGCTTTGGGCTATGCGGGCGTTGACCTGGCCCCTGTATGATGACGCTCCGCCTCCGGCTTTACCATAAGCCTCGTATGCCTCATTCTTATGACCTGTTGCCGCATAAAGCTGCCCAAGAAGAAACCACAGGCGCGACTTCTGTGCTCCCGATGAATATTTGATAGCTTCACGCACATGAGGAATGGCTTTCTCATAATCATGATCGGACAACAGACAGGAGGCATACACCATATTGTATAATCCTTTCAAATCGCCGGTAGTCAGTGACGACTCAGGCATCTTTGTCACAATGTTTTCAGCCTCGAAGTTCCAGCCCATGGCATTATAGGCACGGGCCTGCCACAGACGTGCTTCAGTCACAGTGGCAGGGAGCCACGAGAAGTGCTTGGAAATGTAATAAAACGTTGAGGCAGCCCCAAGATAGTCACCGTTGGCATACTGCGCACGGCCCATCATCATCCACGCATTGTGCATGAAAGGATTGTACTCTTCCCGTCGCAACCATTCCTTCTGTTCGGCAGTAAGTGACTTACCGGTACGACGTGTGGGACGTTTCTTAATCGACCTCAGCTGGATCGCTTTCTGTGCTTTCTCGATAGAGCGGGTAAATCCCCCATTAGGTTGCGGATAAGAAGTGTTGCCGCGTATATCAGTTGGATGCACCGGGATTATACGGTTGTAGTCATCCTGATAGGAATTTTCCAGATCGGTCATGGTGGTCCGGTAATGCTCGTCACCGTTGTAATAGATATTATAGCGGGTGATGAATGCCTGATAATTGCGTGACAGCGCGGTATTGGTGCGCGGGCCGCAGGCCGTGGCCAGCAGCGAAATAAGCACCGCAAATATTATCAGCCTTACCTTTCCCATAACAATCGGCTTATCGCATGCTCCGGCGTAACCGGTTATCCTTTACTATTCTGGACACCACATACACCACGATCTGCATGATGACTATTATTGCCGAACAAGGCACTTCGATCATGGTTGCCAGCCATAATCCTGCTGTACACGTGGCTATCGACACCACGATAGCAAGCCACATTATGCCGACAAAACGGCGGCGCCACATCTCGGCGATAAGCACCGGCATAGTGAGCATGGCGATGAGCAGCATGATGCCCACAAGACGGATAGTCAGCACAACGCACACCGCCACAAGGACAGTCATTATATAATTGATAAGCCTCACCGGCATTCCTGCCACTTTGGCAAAGTCCGGATCAAACGCACACGCCACAATACGGCTCCCATACGCGACAAACAATACCGCAGTGACCACAGTGAATATGGAAAACGCCCATAAATCGGCAGAAGTTATGGTCAAAATATTACCGAACAAGAAGCCATTCAGCTCAGGAACATATCCGGGGGTAAGGAATACGAACAGGATGCCGAGTGCCATTCCGAGTGCCCACACGACAGCAATGGCCGAATCCTCACGCACACGGTAGCGTGTCGACAACCACTCTACTCCGAGTGAGGAAGCGACGGCAAACACGGCCGCCATAGCAACCGGACTGAAGCCAAGATAATAGCCCAGCCCTAACCCGCCGAAGCAGGCATGCGTGATACCTCCGGTTATCGACACCAGCCGCCGGGTTATGATATACGTCCCGATCATGCCGGCAGCGATGCTAATAATGACAATGCCGATCAAGGCATTGCGGAAAAACGGATATTGAAGATAATCTAATATCGTCATATCAACTCTTAATATTACGGCTTGCCCGTGTCTCGGCCACAATCATCAGCAATTCCTCACGCACAGGCGCCGGCAATTCAATACCGCGTAACTGAATACTGCGCGCCCAACCCGCTATATCATCGGGCAACAGCGTCAGCAGCACGTCACGGAAACGCTCGATCTCCTCATCATCATAATCCTGCGCACCGCGGCCGATATATGCGTCGAGCTCCTCGTCATCATAATATTCGGCCTTATCGCTCACGGCCGCAAGCAAGGAGTCTTTCTCACACGTGATATGCATACCGCAACAGGCCTCCTCCGGCTCGTTATACGGAGCTTCGTCCGCAGGAGCGGCGGCACGGTGACGGCGGTCCAACAGGTAAAGTACGAGTCCGGTGATGAGCAGCGTACCGATCAATATAAGACTCACAACCATGGCAGCAATCAGTCGTCAGGGGTAGTTGACACGTCTTCCACAGCCTCAAGGTCGATTGTATTCAGGGTAAAACCGACCTGACGCAGGTGATCCCAGAATTCCGGATATGACTTATTTACCACATCGGCATCCTTGATGATGATACCGGGCAGGAAGAGGCTGACAGGTGCGAATGCCATCGCCATGCGGTGATCCTTGTATGTATCTATCGCAATAGGGCCGTGAGGCACAGGCATGCGCTTGCCTTCCCACATGAGTGTTCCGGGCTCGGGAGTCTCAAGGATAAATGACAGTTTGGCAAGCTCGGTCACAAGTGCCTCTATACGGTCGGTTTCCTTGTCTCTCAGTGTCGAAAGTCCCGACATCTTGAACGGCAGATTAAGGACACAGCATGTCACAGCCACCGTCTGGGCAAGATCAGGCTGTCCCGACATGTCGATAGTCAGACGCGGAGTCATGTCAGGCGAAGCCTCAAGCATAAGATTACCTTCATCGTCCCAAGTCGATTCGATGCCAAAATTACGGTATATCTTCATCAATGCGCTGTCACCCTGAGTACTGGCGGCATCAAGGCCCTCCAGTTTTATGTCACCGAAAGAAAATGCTGCGATCTCATACCAGTATGATGCGGCACTCCAGTCGGCCTCAACCTTATATTCCACGGGATGATAGTCTCCATGGGCTACCGTAATGACGTTACCATCAATCTCTATGACGGCTCCCCACTGCTTCATGAGGGCAACCGTCATGGCGATATATGGACGCGACACCGCATTTCCTGACAAGGTCAGCCGGAGACCCTGCTCCATGGCCGGAGCCATCATCAACAGAGCTGACACATATTGCGAACTTACGGATGCATCGACAGTGACATCGCCCCCTTTCAGTTTACAGCCTTCGATGACAAGCGGAGGAAAGCCCTCTGTCCCCGCATAGCTGATTTTGGCTCCGCAAGCCACAAGTGCGTCGACAAGCGGGCGTATCGGGCGCTGCCTCATACGTTCACTTCCGTCAATTGTAACCTTACGGCCCTCCTGACCGGCAAAATAAGCCGTGAGGAAACGCATCGCCGTACCGGCTGCCCCGACATTTACGGCATCGCCTGTAGATGCAAGGCCGGAAGTCATCGCCTCCGTATCGTCACACTGGGCAACCGACTCAATATCTCCTTTGTTACCTGTGAGAGCATTGATAAGGAGCACCCGGTTAGAGATACTCTTTGACAGAGGTAATTTTATCACCGCGTCAACTATTTCTTCAGGAGGGAATATCTGGTAATCCATCGTAATATGTAATTTCTTAAATTATTATCAATCAGAATGTAGCCGAGTGCTGCCAGTCAAGCCATTCACTGCGGCTGCCATTGAACGTGCTAAGATCGACTTTTGACCCCACTCCCCTCGCCCATCCGCGATGGCTGTACTGCCACAGCGTCCAGCGTTCATCGGGATCAATACCGAGCGGAGGATCAGTAAAGGAGCATATCCACAAAGGATAGCCGTCAAACCGATCCTTTATAAAACGGTTGTAACCGTCTTTATTCGTATAGAACATCACATTATGGCCATTGGCCTCAAGGTATTCCACCATTGCAGCGAGGCGTCCGACGATCTCATTCGTAGCAATATGATTGGGATTGGTCCACTCTTCAACATCAATCACTACCGGCATGTCGAGAGTCTTTCCTCTCAGGGCACTCAGCAGATTAAGCGCCTGCATCTTTCCGTCAGTGTCAAATCTGAAAAAATGATAGGCACCGATAACCCTGATACCGGCATCACGCGCCTGATTATAGAAATCATGGAAGCGGTTGTCACTGAACGTAGTACCCTCAGTTGCCTTAAGCATCACGAAATCAACAGAATCCGCAGCAAGACGCAGGAAGTCAATGTCACCGTTATGCGCCGACAGGTCCAGCCCGCGCACAGGATAAGTGCGAGCATCGATATCGACCGATGACACCCGTACGCGTGACGTAAACCATACTCCGGCAGCCAGTACAAGCAGAGTGAGCAAGGTTATAACTATCCAAGCATTATGCCTCATAATATCACAAAATTACTACTTTTTTTCCATATACCCTAAAAAACCGGTTTTCCAAGACAGGATATTTGGCAGGTCAGCCGATAATTACTAAATTTGCATGAAAATATTCCAACTTAAGATTAAACAAGACACACTGTATGTTACGCAACATCCGACTGGCATTACTTATGCTCGCCGTTACCATAAGCGCGTCAACAGCTTATGCCCGTATGACTGACGAGGAAGTGGTTAAATACGTAAAGACCGCCACTGCACAGGGCAAGACATCGCAGCAGATAGGAAAAGAGCTGCTGGCTCGCGGCGTATCACCGGAACAAGTACAGCGGTTAAAATCACGCTATGAAAACCAGAATGGTGAAGCTCCCGCAGCACTCGACAATGTATCAGAGACACGAGTAAGAGAATCGGCTACCGAGGAAGCTGCCGCCAACATGAACAGTACCTATCGTGAGGAGGCCGAAAAAACCGAGGATACAACTCCCCGCAGGATATTCGGCCACAACGTATTCAATAATCAGGCTCTTTCATTTGAGCCTAACGAGAACCTCGCCACCCCGCAGAACTACCGCCTCGGCCCCGGCGATGAAGTGGTGATCGACATCTGGGGAACCAGCGAGGATCACATCCGTCAGACCATCTCACCCGAAGGCAGCATCATGGTGTCGCAGCTCGGCCCCATCTACCTCAACGGCATGACTATCGCCGAAGCCAACAACCATGTGAAAAACAAGTTTGCCACAAAGTATGCAGGCGTAAGCGGTACTAATCCCGAGACTGACATCAACCTCACATTGGGTCAGGTACGCACTATTCAGGTAGATGTGATGGGTGAGGCAGTGATTCCCGGCACATACCGCCTGTCACCGTTCTCAACCGTATTCCATGCCTTATATAAGGCCGGAGGTATCAATGATATCGGTACTTTGCGCAACATTGAGGTGCTCCGCAACGGTCGTCGCATCGTAGGAGTCGATGTATACGAGTATCTGTTTGACGGAAAGCAGACCGGCAATATCCGCCTTCAGGAAGGTGATGTCATCATAATCCCGCCTTATGATAATCTCGTAGCGATCGACGGCAATGTAAAGCGCCCGATGTACTATGAAATGAAGGACGGTGAGACTCTCGCACAGCTCATCGACTATGCCGGCGGATTTGCAGGTGACGCCTATACCGAGCAGATACGCCTTGCACGCCAGACAGGACGCGAAAATGAGCTTTTCAATATTGTAAGCGGTGATTTCACCGAATATAAGTTAACTGACGGTGACGTGATTACCGTAGGATCAATACTTGACCGCTACGCCAACCGCGTGGAGCTGAAGGGATCGGTATTCCGCCCCGGCGTATATGCCCTCGCCACCGACCTGCGTACAGTGGGTGACCTCATCAAGAAAGCCGACGGACTGCTTGAAGACGCATATACCGGACGCGTAATGCTTTACCGAGAGGGAGCCGACCTGTCGCTTGAACTTATTCCCCTTGACCTCGAAGGTATCATGAGCGGCAAGCGTGCCGACGTGACACTGAAGCGCAATGACGTCATCGTAGTGCCGAGTGCCCGTGAAATGGAGGAGCTGGGTGAGCTGTCGATATTTGGCCAGGTGATGAATCCCGGTTCTTATCCGTTTGCAACCAATACCACTGTCGAGGACCTTATCGTTCAGGCAGGCGGTCTGCGTACGGGTGCTTCAACCGCACGAGTTGACATTTCACGCCGCAAGATTGACCCCACAAGTCTTGTACCGACCAATGAAATCGCAGAGGTCTATACATTCTCCATTAAGGACGGCCTGCTTATCGACGGCACTCCGGGATTCGAGCTCAAGCCCTATGATGTTGTCGAGGTGCGCCGCAGCCCGGGTTATCAGACTCAGCGACGGGTATTTATCGACGGTGAGGTAGCTTTTGACGGCGGTTACACACTCGCCAACAAGAATGAACGTATCAGTGAGCTTATACGCCGTGCCGGAGGCATCACATCATCAGCCTACACCCGTGGAGCCCACATCCTGCGTCAGATGACACCTGAGGAGATCGAGGTCCGCAACAAGTCGCTGCAGCTCGCCGGCGGCATTACAAGCGATGGTGACTCGATAGACATCCGCAAGCTGAATCTTGCCAACGAATATACCGTTGCGATTGATCTTGAAAAAGCATTGGCCATGCCGGGCAGTTATGCCGACCTCGTGCTTCGTGAGGGTGACAAGATCATCATCCCGGAAATGACCAATACCGTTAAGATATCCGGTGACGTGCTCTTCCCCAATACCGTAATCTATCAGCCCGGAAAGAAACTCAAATATTACATCAATCAGGCCGGCGGTTACGGTGAAAGAGCCAAGAAAAGCAAGGCATTCGTCGTGTACATGAACGGCAATGTGGCACAAGCCAAAGGAAGCACTGTCATCGAGCCCGGCTGTCAGATCATCGTACCGTCAAAACAGAAATCGGAGGGTATAAACTGGGCCGGCATCATGTCGATCACCGGTGTGGTTACAGGTCTCGGTACCATGGCTGCCGCAATCGCCAACATGCTTAAGAAATAATATTAGCTTCCCATCAATTTGCTATCGAAATGCAGGACGAAAAAGATACCATCACATCACCTGATGAAGAACAGGAAATAGATCTGATAGAACTGGCTCAGAAGCTCTGGGCCAACCGCAAGATGATCCTCAAGTGGGGAGCTGTCGGCGCCGTAATAGGCCTGATAGTGGCTTTCAGTATTCCCAAAGAATACACTACCACCATTAAACTTGCGCCTGAAATGGGAGATTCCAAATCAGGTGGCGGCGGACTTGCCGGTCTTGCAGCAATGGCCGGTGTAAACCTTGGATCAGGAAGCAGCTCCGATGCCGTATATCCTCAGCTTTATCCTGATGTGGTGAGCTCGGTGCCTTTCGTGGTCGGACTGTTCGATGTGCCTGTAAGCACTATCGACGGAGATTCGACTACAGTGCGTGTCTTTCTCGAAGAGGAGACCAGCGCACCCTGGTGGAGCGCCATCATGAGTCTGCCCGGCAAAGCTATCGGAGGCATCATGTCACTCTTCAAGGATGATGAGGAAGAGGGTGACGGCAACGGTACCGACCCGTTCAAGCTGACTAAGGAGGAAAATGCCGTTGTTCTCGCTATCGGTACCCGTATAGGCGCCAATGTTGACACAAAGACTTCTGTAATATCGCTGTCAGCCACAATGCAGGATCCGCTGGTATCTGCAATGCTGGCCGACACTGTGGCTGAACGACTGAAAAGCTATGTGACGGAATACCGCACCGAGAAGGCGCGCCGTGACATGGAATATGCACAGCAGCTCAACAACGAGGCGCAGAAGGAGTATTACGAGGCACAGCAGAAATATGCCCAGTATCTTGACCGCAACCAGGGCCTGGCCACACGCTCGGCACAGACCGAGTCAGAGCGACTGCAGAACGAGGCTTCGCTTGCATTCAGCCTGTATAACCAGACTGCCCAGCAGCTGCAGATGGCACGTGCCAAAGTACAGCAGACTACCCCGGTGTATACCGTAGTACAGCCGGCCACCGTTCCATTGAAACCATCTAAGCCGTCAAAGCCGCTGATACTGGTGGGCTTCATCTTCCTCGCCGTAGTAGCAGCCTCAGCATGGGTACTGTTTGGCCGCGGACTGGTTGACAGCTTCCGCACCCCGAAAGCATGATGGTTCGCCTGATTTGCGTCACTCTGCTCATCGCGGTCATCACCTCGTGCAGCACTGCCAAGCTTTCCGTTGCCGATGCACAGTTGGCACGTGGAGAGTATTATGACGCATCGCGCACCTATCGTAAAGTCTACAACAAACTGACATCAAAAGATGACCGTTCCACCCGCGGAATGGTCGCCTTTAAAATGGGCGAATGTTATCGCCGGCTCAACATGAATGCACGGGCCGCGGTAGCATATCAGAATGCCCTTCGATATGAATACCCCGACAGTATGGCATATTACTGGCTCGGGCGTTCCCTTCAGGCCGACGGGAAATACAAACAGGCCATCGAAGCTTACGAGGAGTTCATTGCCACCGGAGCAAAAGGAGCCGACAT
This sequence comes from uncultured Muribaculum sp., assembly GCA_964541165.1. Classification (GTDB taxonomy): domain Bacteria; phylum Bacteroidota; class Bacteroidia; order Bacteroidales; family Muribaculaceae; genus Muribaculum. The sequence continues at coordinate 8,938 of CAZIPQ010000018.1, read as the reverse complement.
GGCCCGCACCGGAATCACAGGCTGCCGACAGGCCATGGCTATGGGAAAGAATTCCACACGCTACATTGTCAAGCAGGCCAAGCTGTTCAATACACGCCGTTCCGACTTCTCCCCGATGTTTCTTGATGCATCGCATGACCGCCTCTATTTCACCACAACCAATGAAAAGGCCAGCGGCTCGTCACACAGCGAGATAACCGGTATGAAAAAAGGTGATATATGGGTCGCAAGCAAGAACGAGCGGGGTGAATGGATGCGTCCGGAACCGGCTGAGGGCGAGCTTAACTCGGAGCATGACGAGGGCATAATATCATTTTCGCCTGACGGCTCAACCATGTACCTCACCCGTGCAATGAGATCGCCTAACAGCGATACCGGCGTAGAGATATGGACCTCGCAACGCAGCGATGCCAAGTGGAGCGCTCCCCAGCGGTTTGAGATCACGGCCGACACCTTGTCCAACTACGGCCACCCGGCAGTGTCACCTTCGGGTGACTGGCTCTATTTCACTTCCGATATGCCCGGAGGCTACGGCGGCAAAGATATATGGCGCATCAATCTCCGAGAGCGTGTAGGTTCACTTGAAAATCTTGGTGCATTCATCAATACCCCCGGCGATGAAATGTTTCCCTACGTCCGCACCGACAGCGTCATCTACTTTTCCAGTGATGGTCATGCCGGCATGGGAGGTCTTGACCTGTTCGTAGCCACCCAGCAGCCTTCAGGCGGCTGGAGCGTGGTAAACATGGGAAGTCCGGTAAACTCGTCAGCCGATGATTTCGGCATTACTTTCGGGGAGGGTGAAAGCGGTTTCTTCAGCAGCAACCGTGGAGATGCCCGCGGCTACGACCACATTTTCTCCTTTTACCGTCCTGAACTTAAGATCACCATCAGCGGCATGGTCATCGACCGTGACGAGGAGCCGGTACCTAATGCCGTAATACGCATCGTGGGCGATGACGGGTCAAACCAAAAAACGGCAGGACGCGCCGACGGATCATTCTCATTTCCCCTACAGCGCGGAGTGCGTTACGTCATGCTTGCCGGAGCAAAAGGCTATCTGAATGCCAAGCAAGAATTTACATCCGACACCACCGAGACCGA
>CAZIPQ010000018.1:0-7734 GCA_964541165.1 uncultured Muribaculum sp. | reverse complement strand
ATAACCAAGCGCCTTGCCCGCGAATATCCGCAGTTCAACGAAGGGGATGTACTTGATGAGGAATACATCGAAAAACTGTCCCCGGAAGATCAGGAAATCGCCGACCAGATCAACCGCCGCACAGAGTTTCAGGTCCTGTCAATCGACTATCAGTTCTATTAATCAAGCCATGTCACAGTTTCGCACATCCATCACTCCTTTGAAGGGGTATACATCATTGATCGACCATTCGCGTCCGGTCATCATGCTTGGCTCATGCTTCACTGACAATGTGGGGAAGCGCCTGACAAAACAGCTTTTCAACTGCGTTGTCAATCCGTTCGGCACCCTTTACAATCCCGCCTCGATAGCCGGTGCGATGCTCGACCTGCTCTATGAGCGCACATTTACACGCGACGAGCTCTTCGAACATGAAGGTCGCTGGCATAGCTGGAACCATCATTCACGGTTTTCTCACCCCGATCCTGACATCGCCCTTGAGATGATGAACAAAGAGGCCGCTGAGGCACGTAAAGCACTGAAAAGCGCCTCAACCCTCATAATCACTTTCGGCACGGCCTATATGTGGCGCCATAAAGACACTAACCGCGTTGTCGCCAACTGCCACAAGCTTCCGGCTGCCGATTTTTCCCGCGAACTGCTCACTCCCGTACAGATCGCTTCGTTATGGAAAAAAATCCTGCGTGAACTTGGCGCGCGTTTTCCTGACCTGCGGGTCATCTTCACCGTCAGTCCTATAAGACATCTGGCTCAGGGAGCCCACAACAATCAGCTGAGCAAATCCACCCTGCTTATGGGTGTCGACCGGATTGTTACGGAATTTCCCGACAAGGCCATCTATTTCCCTTCTTATGAGATAATGATGGATGACCTGCGCGATTACCGTTTTTATGCCTCCGACATGGTTCATCCATCGGATGTCGCCGTAGATTATATCTATGACATATTCGCGGAGTCATTCATGACTGATGCGACCCGACGCCTCGCAGCCGACTGTGAAAAGCTCTTCAGACGTATAAGTCATCGCCCGCTTACCGCCGACCAAACCGCGCTTGACCGCAACCGTGCAGAAGTCATCAATGCGGTCAATGAATTCATGGCGGCGCATCCTGAAGTAAAGGAGGCTCTGCAACGCCTGTCACCGCAATAAATTAAGACTTCAATCATTCACTTTTTGAAGTTTTTTTAGTAAGTTTGTAAGTCTATAACGCGTAACTTACGAAACAATGGAAAACAATCATACCACTCAGCCCGTGCCTGCCGCACGGCCCTACACTCCGGAAGAGGAGGATCGCATGATCGAGGCCGGGTTTCGTGACGTGCTTGACGGGTACCTCGCCAGTAATCACCGCAAGAAAGTTGAGATAATCGAGCGAGCCTTCCGATTTGCAAAAGAAGCCCACAAAGGAGTGCGCCGGCGCTCCGGTGAGCCCTATATACTTCACCCTATCGCCGTGGCCAAGATCGCCAATCAGGAGATGGGTCTCGGATCGACGTCAATCTGCGCCGCCCTGCTCCACGATGTCGTCGAGGACACTGACTACACCGTCGAAGATATCGAACAGCACTTCGGCAAAAAAATAGCGCAGCTTGTAGCGGGCCTGACCAAGATATCAGGCGGTATATTCGGCGACAAGGCTTCAGCTCAGGCTGAGAATTTCCGCAAGCTGCTCCTCACCATGAGCGAGGATATACGAGTGGTGCTTCTGAAAATGGCCGACCGCCTGCACAATATGCGTACGCTTGGCTCAATGTCGCCCAACAAGCAGTACAAAATTGCCGGTGAGACTCTCTATATATATGCTCCCCTCGCCCACCGACTCGGTCTTTTCGCCATCAAAACCGAGCTCGAGGATCTGAGCTTCAGATACGAGCACCCGGCTGCCTATGAGAAGATCACCGAGCAGATAAAGGCATCGGAGGCACGCCGTTCATCGGTCTACAATGATTTCTCACAGCCTATTCTTGAAAAGCTCAATGATCTCGGCATAAAGTTTGAAGCCAAGGCACGCCTTAAATCCGTTTACTCGATATGGCGCAAAATGGAGACAAAACATATACCTTTTGAAGAGGTATATGACCTGTATGCCATGCGTATCATATTTGACTGCGACAACATAGCCAATGAAAAGGCTATCTGCTGGCAGATATATTCGGCCATTACCGATCTCTACCGCCTGCATCCGGAGCGTACGCGTGACTGGATCAGTGTCCCGAAAGCCAACGGTTACCAGGCGCTTCACCTTACCGTTATGGGGCCCGACGGTAACTGGATCGAGGTACAGATAAGATCACGCCGCATGGACGAGATCGCCGAACTCGGTTTTGCAGCCCATTGGAAATACAAGATCGGCGAAGGTGAGGAAGAAAGCGAGCTGAGCGCCTGGCTCTCTACCATAAAGGATATACTTGATCATCCCGAACCTAATGCCATCGACTTCCTTGACACCCTTAAGCTCAACCTCTTTGCATCGGAAATCGTGGTATTTACACCAAAAGGCGAGCTGCTCACACTACCTAACGGATCATCGGTTCTCGATGTCGCCTACGCACTTCATTCCCAGATCGGAAACCACTGTATCGCGGCAAAAGTCAACCACAAACTGGTACCGTTGAGCCAGAAGCTCAATTCAGGCGATCAGGTCGAGGTGCTTACTTCACAGTCACAATCACCCAAACCTGAGTGGATCAACTATCTTGCAACAGCAAAGGGCAAGACCAGTCTGCGTGCAGCTCTGCGTAAAGAGCAGCAGCCTCGCATACTAAAGGGCCACGAGATGTTTGAGCGCTGGCTGGCCGACAACGATATCACCTTCACCAATGAGGTGATGACCAAGATACTCGGAGCCATGCGGATGCAGAATAAGGAGGAGCTGTTTGCCGCTCTCGGAGGCGGAGAGGCTGCCATTCCTGGGTATCTCGCAAAAAATATCAAGTCAGGCAGCGGTATCTTCTCAAAGATACTGCGCCCGCTGAAAGCGGTTAAACCCGGGAAGTCCAACAAATCATCACAGAAAAACGGCAAGGGTAAGATCAACCCCAAGGAGACATATATCCTGCGGAGCGATGCGTCAGGACAGAACTTCAAGCTGTCAGACTGCTGTCATCCCATTCCGGGCGATGACGTTATGGGCTGGATCAATGATGACGGCGAGGTCGAACTGCACACCTTATCCTGTCCCCGCGCCCAGGTGCTGAAAGCAAGCTACGGCCCGCGTATCGTAAATACCGAATGGGCGCCGGTGGCAAGTAAATTCCCCGCCAATGTCCGTATCGAAGGTATTGACCGCTTCGGAATACTTCAGGAGATAATACAGATGATCTCACAGCACCTGGCCATAAACATAAGGCGCCTTGACATCGAGGCTGAGGAGGAGGTATTCCACTGCGACCTGTCGGTACTTGTCGACGATGTCGATGTGGTGACCGACCTCTGCGCGAAGCTCCGCACCATCAAGGGTGTGCAACGTGCCAACCGTGTAAACTGAACATAACGCTATGTCAAAGATATTCTCACGTGAAAATATAATCCGCGCCCTGCTCTTTGCATGTGCCGTCACTATCATAGTGTGGCTGCTTCCGCGTAAGGATGACAGCACTTATCACTACGAACTGGGAAAACCATGGAGATATTCGCTGCTGACATCCAAGTTCGAGATGCCGATATTTCTCGACACCCTCACATCGGCGGCAGTACGCGACAGCATCGTGCGCACTTTTACCCCCGTATACCGCCGCGATGTCAACGCCGAGAAGTCGGCGCTGTCTGCCTATGCCACCCGTGTCAACAGCACCCAGGGTCTTAATCTGACACCGGCCGAGCGCAACGAGCTGATCAACGCCATGCGCAGTCTGCTTGACGCCGGTATCGTTGATCAGAATACCTATCAGGAAGTGCGCACGGGTAAACTGACGGCTGTGCGCTTCATTCATGACAACACAGCCATTACCGTACCCACCACTCATTTCCGCTCGGCAAAAGTGGCCTACTCCAGTCTTGACAGCGTTTTCTCCGATCCGCGTTTCCGCCACGCGATAGAGCTCAGTGCCATGTCCAAGTTCCTGACACCGACAATCACGCTTGACACTGTGGCATCACGGCGCCTTTTTGACGACATGCTCCAAAAGGCCATGGCTCCTATCGGCGTGATGCAGCCCGGTGAGCGTATCATCGACAAGGGTGACATCGTGACACCTGAGATCTACACCCTGCTCAAGACCTACGAGCGCATGTCAGGCAATAAATCGAGCCGCAAGATCGACTACCATTATTACCCGCTGCTCGGTCAGCTGCTCTATGTGGTGATCGTGCTGTCGCTGCTGTATATGTATCTGGCGTTCTTCAGAAACCGGATTTTCAGCGATATACGCTCTATGGTGTTCATCATGCTGCTTATCACGGCATTCGTCATATTCGCCTATGCGATGACCGAGACTTTCCGCAGCGGATTGTACATAGTGCCGTTTACGTTAATACCGATAATGATGGTCGTATTCTTTGACGGACGCACAGCTTTCTTCGTGTATATCACCGAGATAATGCTGTGTACCATCATTGCAACAATGCCGTTTGAATTCATATTCCTGCAGCTTGTTGCCGGAATGGTCGCCATCACATCACTGAAGGAACTCGACCGCCGCAGTCAGCTCGTAAGAGCGGCACTGTTCATCTACATAGCTTATGCGGTGGCATTTGTGGCGATGGATGTGATGCAGACCGGTACTGTCGACAATATCAATGTGCGCATGTTCGGACATCTTGCCATCAACGCCGTCCTCATCTCGTTTGCCTACGTGCTTGTGTTCGTGATCGAGAAGGTGTTTGGCTTCGTATCATCCGTGACACTTGTCGAGCTGTCGGATGTCAACACTCCCCTGCTCCGCGAACTCTCCGAGGGATGTCCCGGCACTTTCCAGCACTCCATTCAGGTAAGCAGTCTGGCCGCCGAGGCAGCCCACCGTATAGGCGCCAATGTACAGCTCGTGCGTACCGGAGCTCTTTACCATGACATCGGCAAGCTCAACAATCCGGCATTCTTCACCGAAAACCAGCACGGCGTCAACCCGCATGACGCACTTGATGCCATGCAGAGCGCACGTATTGTCATAAACCATGTTACTGACGGACTCAAACGCGCCGACAAGGCAAAACTGCCTCAGGTGATACGTGACTTCATCAGCCAGCATCACGGCGCAGGTAAGGCTAAATATTTCTTCAACACCTACTCCAATGCCCATCCCGGTGAGAAGGTTGATCCAAAGCCATTTACCTACCCGGGCCCCAATCCTCAGTCACGCGAGACATCGATCCTCATGATGGCCGACGCTGTCGAGGCTGCGTCACGATCACTGAAGGAGCATACTTCACAGAACATCGCCGATCTGGTAAACCGCATAATCGACGGTCAGCTTGCCGACGGACTGCACAACGACTCTCCCATATCTTACCGTGACGTGACGATTATCAAGGAAGCATTCATCGAGCGCCTGCGCACCATGTATCACGCCCGAATAAGCTATCCCGAACTAAAGAAAGAAGCAGAATAAATTATCATACAGCAATGGAAATCAATCTTATCGACCGATATTTCTCCAACCGTCATACCGTGCGTACTTTCACTGACCGTGAGGTAACGCGCGAAATGCTTGATCACCTTTTCACCGAAGCCGCACACGCGCCCAATACCGGCAACATGCAGCTTTATTCAGTTATCGTAACCCGCTCGAAAGAGGGTAAAGAGGCCTTGGCGCCGGCTCATTTCAATCAGCCGTGTGTCACAGAGTGCAGCGTACTGCTGACATTCTGTATCGATATCCACCGGTTTGAAGAATGGTGCCGTTACCGCGATGCCGACTGCGGGTTCAACAATCAGCAGATGCTGCTTGCATCGGCCATCGATGCGGCCCTGTTTGCCGAGCAGTTCAACACCCTTGCCGAGATGCACGGAATGGGCGGCTGCTTCCTCGGCACCACACTTTACAACGCTCCGGAGATCGCCGACAGGCTCAAGCTTCCCAAAGGAGTTGTGCCTCTTGTGGCTCTCGCGCTCGGCTATCCGGCTTCCGAGGGAGTGCCCTCACCGCGTCTGCCCCTGCGCGCCATAGTGCATGACGAAGTATATCATGACTTCACTCCCGCCGACATTGACGAGATATATCGCGCTCAGGAGTCAGACTCCTCGGCAGCAACATTTATCGCGGAAAATTCAAAAAAGACACTGGCTCAGGTGTTCAGCGAAGTGCGCTATCCCCGTGAGTCCAACGAGCTGTTCTCAAAAAAGCTTGTTGAATGGCTCGACTCATCATTTTTCAGCAAATAACCATCAATCATCACATTTATGTCACAAAACACCAATCCTGTCGATCAGATTACTGACGACAATGGCGTAGCGGGACTTCCCGAAAACGCGTTTCGTGAACTGGCGGCCGACGAGCAGTACACGCCCGTCATGCATCCGGCCCACGACTATCCCGAAGTAACCCCCTATTCAGTCGGCATGGGTCTGCTGCTCGCTGTCATCTTCAGCGCCGCGGCTGCTTATCTCGGCCTGAAGGTAGGCCAGGTATTTGAAGCCGCCATACCTATCGCCATCATAGCAGTAGGTCTGTCGGGAGCATTGAAAAAGAGCAATGCACTGGGTCAGAACGTAATCATCCAGTCAATCGGAGCCTGTTCAGGCGTGATCGTGGCCGGTGCCATATTCACCCTCCCGGCTCTCTACATACTCCAGGCCAAATATCCCGACATCACGGTCAGCTTTATCGAAATATTCCTGAGCTCACTGTTCGGAGGTATTCTGGGTATTCTTTTCTTCATTCCCTTCCGTAAGTATTTCGTAAAGGACATGCACGGACGCTATCCTTTCCCTGAAGCCACAGCCACCACCCAGGTGCTCATAAGTGGCGAAGGCAAGGGTGAAGAGCAGGGCGCACAGGCCAAGACGCTTATCATAGCCTCGCTGATCGGCGGTATCTATGACTATATACTTGCCACCTTCGGATGGTGGGCTGAAAATGTCACCTCGATAGCCTCACAATGGGGCACCGCACTTGCCGAAAAGACCAAACTCGTATTCAGCGTCAATACCGGTGCGGCACTTCTCGGTCTCGGTTATATCGTAGGTCTGAAATATGCGTTTATAATTTTCGCAGGCTCAATCTTCGTGTGGTGGATCGTCATACCTCTCATGGGTACCTACGGTGCTCCCGAGATCACCGCTATGGCTCCGGGTGCGATATTCAGTGACTACGCACGACTGATCGGTATCGGCGGTATAGCAATGGCCGGCGTAATAGGCATCATCAAGTCATGGCCCATCATCGCTCAGGCCGTAGGCCTTGCTACCCGTGAGCTCAAGGGTGCCCAGTCAGGAGCAAAGCCCGTGCGCTGGCAGCTTGACATCTCGATGAAGCATATCGTGTATATGGTCATCATCGCCCTTGCCGCAGTGTTCGTATTCTTCTGGGTAGGCGTGATCCACACTCTCTGGCAGGCCGCTATCGCATGGCTTGTCGTGACTGTAATCGCCTTCCTCTTCACCACGGTGGCTGCCAATGCGATCGCAATCGTAGGCTCAAACCCTGTATCGGGCATGACCCTCATGACCCTCATCATCGCCTCGGCTATCTTCGTTGCCATAGGTCTTAACGGCACTTCAGGTATTGCCGCCGCTATGGTTATCGGCGGTGTGGTTTGTACCGCCCTGTCGATGGCCGGAGGTTTTGTGACCGACC
>CAZIPQ010000017.1:8582-26175 GCA_964541165.1 uncultured Muribaculum sp. | reverse complement strand
AGCTTGGGATCACCGAGATAGTAGAGGGCGAAGAGGTCGGCGCGGGCTTCCTCGATGGTAGAGCCGTGGGCCTTGAGGGCATCCTTGGTGACGCCGGGAAGCAGTTTGCCGGAACCGTGGCCGAGACACTCGTGGAGGTCAGTGTGAAGATTGTCGGTGACGAAGCCATACTGATCCATCAACTGCATGGTGGGCTCGTCGATCACAAACTCTTCCTTGAAACCGTTGCCGTGAGAAGCGGCATCGTAGGCCTGGGTGATATTCTCGATGGTAACTGACTTGGAGCCGTGGGCTGCGCGTATCCAGTTGGCGTTAGGCAGGTTGATGCCTATCGGGGTGGCCGGGTATGCGTCACCGGCAAGGATAGCGGCAGTGATCACCTTGGCTGACACGCCCTTTACCTTATCTTTCTTGAACTTGGCGTCAACAGGCGAGTTGTCCTCGAACCACTGTGCATTGGAGCTCAGAATCTCGGTGCGTTCGCTTGCGTCAATATTCTTGAAGTTGACGATCGACTCATAGTTGCCTGTCATTCCCAGAGGATCATCGTAGGTCTCGATAAAGCCGTTGATAAAGTCTACCTGCGAGTCGGTATCCTCGGCCCACAGGATTGAATACTCGTCAAACGTGCGGAGATCGCCTGATTTATAATACTCGATGAGCTTTTCGATGATTGCTTTCTGTGCGGGATTTTCAGCGAATTGAGCGGCCTGTCCAAGCTCGTCGACGATGCGGCTGATAGCTTCGGAATATACTCCGCCTACCTTATATTGCTCTTCTACAACACGTCCGTCGCGCTTCACCTTGCGGGTGTTCAGACCGTAGCTGATCGGAGTGGAGTCATTAGGCACGCGAATGGCTGCATAATAGTCCTCGACCTCTTTCTGGGTCACGCCGTCATATTTGTTAGTGGCTGAAGTCACCACAAGGTCAACACCTTCGGCCTGATTGATCTTCTTTGCCATAACGGCAGGATTGAAGATTACCTCCATAAGAGTGTCAAGCTCCGCGGGCTGGTTTTCTGCGGGAAGCTTGGCAACCTCGGCACGCAGAAATTCTTCAGAAAAGCCGGGTGTAAACTTGTCCATCGAGTAGTGGTGATGGATGCCGTTGGCAAACCATACCTGCTTCAGATACTGTTCGAAAGCCTTGAAATCGGCGCTGTCGCGGTCGCCGTTGTAGGAAGTGTACACGGCCTCGAGCATATCGCGCAACGGCAGGTTATACTTGCAGTTCTGATCCCACAGTATGTCGCGGCCTATCAGACCTGCTTCGGTGAGATGATAGATGAGCTGCTTCTGGTTGAGAGTAAGGTCCTCAAAGCCGGGTACTTTGTAGCGGAGTACCTGAATGTCGGCGAAGCGGTCGACGTTGTAGTCGAAATCGTCGTCCTGAGAACGCTGAGCTGTCTTGGCGCATGAGGAGGCGAGAAGTGATAATGCCATTGCTGATGCGAGGATTGATGTTTTCATTAAATGTAATTATGAGGATTGGTTGGAAATTATTCAACATACAGTACCAGTCCCTTGAGATATTCTCCTTCGGGATGGTATATGCTTACCGGATGGTCGGCCGGCTGGGTGAGCTGATGAAGTATGCGCACGTTGCGTCGGCTCTGGGCCGCGGCCGAGAATACTGCCAGACGGAACTGCTCGCGGTTTACGGCCTGTGAACATGAGAATGTAAACAGGATACCGCCATGAGCGATTTTTTCAAAAGCCTTGGCGTTGAGGCGCCGGTAGCCCTGAAGGGCGTTGTGGAGCGCTCCGCGGTGCTTGGCGAATGCCGGCGGATCGAGCACGATGAGGTCGTAAGCATCCTGCTCCATGTTGGAGAGGAACTTGAACGCATCCTCAGCGTAAGAGGTGTGGCGGTCAGTGTCGGGGAAGTTAAGCGCTACGTTTGCGTCGGTAAGCGCTATTGCCTTTGCCGAACTGTCGACTGAATGTACCATTTCGGCGCCGCCGCGGAGTGCATATACCGAGAAGCCTCCGGTGTAGCAGAACATGTTCAGTACGCGCCGTCCCACCGACAGACGCTCCAGTAGAGAACGGTTGTCGCGCTGATCGACGAAAAATCCTGTTTTTTGTCCTTTCAGCCAGTCGATATGGAACTTCAGCCCATTTTCCTCGGCCACGTTGGTGGAGAATGAGCCGATGATATACTGGTTTTGCGGGTCGAGTTGCGCTTTATAGGGCAGAGTTGTCTCTGACTTATAATATACGTTGCGTATTCCGGCATCGGGCAGCGCGACTATCGCACGGGCTATAATGTCGCGTGCGAAGTGCATGCCCGGTGAATGAGCCTGCAGCACAGCGGTGTCATCATATACGTCAATGACAAGCCCCGGCAGGAAATCGCCCTCGCCGTGTACGAGGCGGTAAGCGTTGTTGTGGCGGTTGATCAGCCGCAGCGCACGACGCATGGCATAGGCTTCCGAGATGCGGCGTCTGTAGAACTCTTCATCAACCGGTGCATCGCCCCATGCGAGGATACGCACGGTAATGCTGCCTATCTGATAGTGGCCGGTGCCGATCACGGTACCGTCGGAAGAGGTGACGGTGACGAGATCTCCCTCTTCGATTCCCTCCGGAATACGGGCTACGGCTCCCGAGAATACCCACGGATGCAGGCGTTCAAGCGACTGCTCCTTACCTTTACGCAGTTGAATTACAGGATAGGTCATGACAGAATGCGTTTACTTGAATATAAATCGGTACAGGTCATTGCCGTTGGCATACAGGAGAAGCAGCAGAAGGAAGGCCATTCCTACCATCTGGGCATATTCCATAAACTTCTCGTTGGGCTTGCGGCGGGTGATTATCTCATAGAAGAGGAACAGGATATGGCCGCCGTCAAGAGCCGGTATCGGCAGAATGTTCATGAATGCCAGGGCGACTGACAGGAATGCCGTGATCTCCCAGAATGACAGCCAGTTCCACTTGTCCTGAAACATGTTGGCGATGGCTCCGAAACCACCCACGCTCTTGGCCCCCTCGGCCGTGGCGATATATTTCATCGAGCTTACGTAGGACACAAGGCGTCCTGTGCCTATCTCCCAGCCCTTGGGAATTGAAGTGAGGAAAGTATAGTGGCGGGTGATGACCGGATAAATGTCGGTAGGCGGAACCAGGGTGAATCCTAACTTACCTCCGGAGGTCGGAGTGGCGGCAATGGTTATGGTGTCACCGTCGCGGATTACTCCGATCCGGCTTTCACGGCCGGCGGCTTCAAGCAGGGCCGGAGTAAATTCGGTGTATGACGGGGTGGGGGTGTCGTTGACGCTGATGAGGTGATCACCGGGCTGCAGACCGGCTTTGGCTGCCGGTTCGCCGGGAACGGTAGCGCTGACATATACCGGAACGCGCATGGTCATGAAACCGTTGTCGTCGTTGAGCCGGAAAATGAAGTTTTCAGGGATAGCGATTTTTACCGAGTCAGTGTAATTACGGAGTACGGTCACTGTGTCGCCCTCGACCATGTCAAGCATGAAGTCGGAATTGTAATCGAGCGGTTTTCCGTCGACCAACAGCGGAATATCACCGTTACGGAAGCCTATTGCCTGAGCGGCAGGTACATAATCCATACCTTCGGTAGCCTTGTCGAGCGGAATGAACTTCTCGCCCCAGTACCAGGCTATACCGGCATATATCACGATGGCGAGGATGAAGTTCATCAATACACCGGCCACCATGACAAGCAGTCGCTGATAGGCGGGTTTTGACCGGAACTCCCATGGCTGGGCGGGCTGAGCCATCTGTTCCTTGTCCATCGACTCGTCGATCATGCCGGCTATCTTCACGTAACCGCCGAACGGCAGCCAGCCGATACCGTATTCCGTGTCGCGCCATGATGCTTTGCCCGGCTTGGCGTTGGGCTTGGGCTTCGGCTTGTATTTGTAAAGAGAGAACCAGGGATTGAAAAACAGGTAGAACTTTTCGACCTTTATGCCGAATATTCGGGCAAATATATAGTGGCCGAATTCGTGTATCGTGACCAGTAGTGCGAGTGCGAGTGCAAACTGAGCAAGTTTAATCAGAAATGTTTCCAAAAATAAATGATTTACGGGGTTAGTTAAGTCGTGATTATAAGATATTGGATGCTATCCACTGCTCGGCATAACGTCGTGCCTCGGCATTGGTAGCCACGTAGTCGCTGTAATCGGGCGATGCGATGAAAGGTATCGCCATGAGGGTGGCTTCGATGACGCGCCGTATGTCGAGGAAGGCGATACGCTCTTTCAGGAATGAAGCCACGGCGATTTCGTTGGCGGCATTGATGACGCAGGCTGTGTTGCCTCCGTTCTCAAGCGCGTGGTAAGCGAGATTCAGCATCGGGAAACGCTCTAAATCGGGCTCGAAAAACTCCAGGCGCGCGTAATCGGCTACGGTAAGCCCCGGACGCTCGGTCGTAAGGCGTGTTGCATCGCCGAGGGCATAACGTATGGGCAGATGCATGTCAGGCAAACCGAGTTGGGCCTTGACGGCTCCGTCGTTGAACTCGACCATGGAATGGATGATGGACTGCGGATGTACTACGGCCTTTATGCGGTCAGGAGTGATGTCAAACAGCCATCGCGCCTCGATTATCTCAAATGCCTTGTTGAGCATTGTCGCCGAGTCGATTGTAATTTTTGCTCCCATATCCCAGTTGGGGTGGGCGAGGGCATCGGCCACGGTGACATTGCGTAGTTCATCGGCGCTCTTAAGTCGGAACGGGCCGCCGGAAGCGGTGATGATAAGCCGTCGTACACTTGCTCTGTCCTCTCCGACAAGACATTGGTATATTGCCGAATGTTCAGAATCGATCGGTATGATGGTGGACTGGGACTCGGCCAACAGGCGTGTCACCAGTTCGCCGGCCACAACGAGAGTCTCCTTGTTGGCAAGCGCTATCCGCTTTCCTGCCTTTATTGCACGTAGGGTCGGTTCCAGACCGCTGTAGCCCACTGTGGCTATTACGGCAAGATCGATATATGGGAGCTCCATCGCATCGGCTACTGCCTGAGATCCGGCTGCGGTAGCTATGCCAAGCGGCTCGAGGGCCTCTTTGAGGCGTGGATATGCTGTTTCGTCGGCTATTATAGCGAGGTCAGGCCTGAATTTTATTGCCTGTTCAATCAACTGCTCCACTTTATGGCCTGCAACAAGCACGGCTGCGCGGAAGCGGTCGCTGTATTCTTCTATTATGTCAAGTGTCTGTACCCCGATGGAGCCGGTGCTACCTACGAGGGCAATTTGCTTCTGTGTCATACATTAATTAATGTAGTGCAAATTTACGGCAAATTCACCTATTATAAAAGAGTGAACTCAAAAAAGTGGGATATAGTCACCGGCAGGCTGCTGAACCCCGTTGTGCCACAACTCAATACTGATGCGTGTCGCATCCCGGTCGTCGGCATCGGAAGTCAGGCCGATGACCTGACCCTCCCTGACTTTGTTGCCGGTGGTTGCCGTAAGTGTGGCGATGCCGGAATACTTGGTGAGAAATCCGTTGGAGTGGTGTATTATTACGGTGTTGCCGTTGATGCCGTCAGGATGGATGTCGACTATCGTGCCGGCAGCTGCGGCCATCACCGGATTGTGGCGTGGTGCGATTAAGGTGACGGTGTTGGAATTGCCTCCCTCTGTCTGCATACCTCCCGTCACCGTAGCAATGAAGGCTATGCCCTCGGCTGCCATGGGGGTCAGTACGGTGAGGTTGAAGCGTTCGTTCTCCGTGTACGAGCTTAAGAAGTCGCGCTCGGCCTTGCCGGCGGGGGTAAGCGAATCGGGAGGCAGCTGCTGACGTACTGTCTCATCATATATCACGGAATCGGTGCTGTCCGATCCGGTAAGTATTGCCCTCAGATTGGAGAGATATGCTTCGTTGATCTCAGCCTGGCGCAGGAGTGAGTCCATGCGCATGACGTTTATCATGTTTTCCTGACGCTGGGCTTCTTTAAGGTAGCCCGGGAGCAGTGTGCGTATGGGTGTCAGGAGTATGATGAACGCCAGGAGAGATCCGATTGAGGCCAGAATGAGTATTGTTGCCACGATGACCCTCGTGCGTGAGAAGTACATGGTCCATATCACGTTAAGGGTGTTTTCGTTGACAAATGACAGGCGGAATCGGGGTGTCGATTGGTAGCGATGTCGCATATCGTTTAGTTATTTTTGCAAATGTAGCGTTTTTCATGCTGTTTTTAACACGCGCGTGTTAAATTATCTCCAAAAAAGTTGCAAGATATGTAACAATGGCTTACCTTTGTGGCAAATTTGTGGAGACAGCCTATGCTGTTTCCCTGTTTTGGCATCTTTGTATGTCGTGAACAACCGACGTGCAACTATATAGATGAGAAGGGTTTAATAAATTAATTAATAATTAAAAAGAATGAAAAAGAACATCCTTTTTGGCATGGCACTCGGCAGCCTCATGCTGTCAGCCGGCGTAGCTAACGCTCAGGAGGTTGTGGTTGTTGATGAGACAGTTATCGGCGAGGTAGCTGATTGCACTGACCACTACTATTCATCTAAGGGCTCCAATTGGTTTATCCAGGTAGGTGCAGGTATGGAAATGCCGATCGTAGAGCATTATCCTACTTCATCAAAGCGTCACATCACTGCTGCTTATGGCCTCGGCTTCGGTAAGTGGTTCACTCCGCAGCTTGCATGGCGTTTCGGCGCACAGGGCGCAGCTTATCACTACAACGCAGGCCAGGGTTATCACAAGGCTAAATTCGTTAACGCTAACCTCGACCTTATGTGGGATATGTTCAACACATTTGGCAACGTTAACACCAAGCGTGTATTCAGCATGGTTCCGTTCATCGGCGTCGGCGCTTCTTACTCTTGGGACTACACCGGTCCTTACGGAGGTTTCCAGACTGA
This sequence comes from uncultured Muribaculum sp., assembly GCA_964541165.1. GTDB lineage: Bacteria > Bacteroidota > Bacteroidia > Bacteroidales > Muribaculaceae > Muribaculum. The sequence goes on along the minus strand of CAZIPQ010000017.1, from coordinate 19,306 downwards.
CAACGAGGGCAACCCCAAGACCAAGCAGTGGCTCATCCCCGCTTCTGTAGGTATGCAGCTCCGCTTCCGTCTCAGCAGCCATGTTGACTTCTTCGCAGAAGGCCGCTACTCATTCTATGGCGACGGCTTCGACGGCATCTCTTACGGCACTAACTCAGTTGATATGAACCTCACCGCTATGGGTGGTTTCATCTTCAATCTCGGTGGCCGCAACTTCGAAAGCTACAATCCTTGCGAATATCTCGGCTACATCAGCCAGCTCAACGGTCAGGTAAATGACCTCCGTGGTGCTCTCGCTGCCACTACCGCCGCTCTTGCCGCTGCTGAGGCTCAGCTTCCTTGCCCCGAGGTAGTAGCTGTTGAATGTCCTGAAGTAGGCGCACCCCTTATGTCAACCGTACGCTTCTCTATCAACTCTGCCAAGATCACCTCTATGGAGGCTGTCAACGTCTACAACGTAGCACAGTGGCTCAAGGCTAACCCCGACACCAAGATCATCATCAAGGGTTATGCTGACAAGGATACCGGTACTGCCGCTTACAACATGAAGCTTTCAGAGCGTCGTGCACAGAATGTATTCAACATGCTCAACAAGGAGTATGGTATCGATGCAAACCGCATGACCATCAAGGCTGAGGGTAGCGATTCTCAGATCTACGACGTAAACAACTGGAACCGTATCGTAATCTTCGCTCAGGACTAATTATCAGCTGATTAGATATCAAATTATACCATTAGGGGAGACCTTTTTAAGGCCTCCCCTAAATTTTTTTCATTTTTCATTAAGCAAAATTGAGTTTAATTTGTTTATTAAGTATGAATAACTCAAATCAGAGAAAGTAATTAAAAATTTATAAATCAAAAAACACTTAAGAAGGATGAAAAGAAACATTTTGATGAGTATCGCCGCCGGTGGCGCGCTACTGATGACTGCCAATGTGGCTAACGCCCAGGAAGAGATCGTAACCATCGACGAAACGGTATTCAGCAACGTCGAGTGTGGTAATCATTATTTTTCGCCTAAAGGCTCAAACTGGTTTATCCAGATAGGCGCAGGTATGGAAATGCCGATCGTAGAGCATTTCCCCACTTCATCACCCCGTCACATCACAGCCGCTTATGGCGCCGGATTCGGTAAGTGGTTCACTCCTCAGTTAGCATGGCGTTTCGGCGCACAGGGTGGTGCTTATCACTATAACGCAGCCCAGGGTTATCACAAGGCTAAATTCGTTAACGCCAACCTCGACCTTATGTGGGATATGTTCAACACATTCGGTAATGTAAATCCTGACCGTGTATTCAGCATCGTTCCGTTCATCGGTGTCGGCGGTTCTTACTCTTGGGATTACACCGGCCCTTACGGAGGTTTCCAGACTGATAACGAAGGTCGTCCCAAGACCAAGCAGTGGCTCATCCCTGCATCGGTAGGTATGCAGTTCCGTTTCCGTCTCAGCGACCATGTTAACTTCTTCGCAGAAGGCCGCTACTCATTCTACGGTGATGGTTTCGACGGCATCTCTTACGGCACTAACTCAGTTGATATGAACCTCACCGCTATGGGTGGTTTCATCTTCAATCTCGGTGGCCGCAACTTCGAAAGCTACAATCCTTGCGAATATCTCGGCTACATCAGCCAGCTCAACGGTCAGGTAAATGACCTCCGTGGTGCTCTCGCTGCCACTACCGCCGCTCTTGCCGCTGCTGAGGCTCAGCTTCCTTGCCCCGAGGTAGTAGCTGTTGAATGTCCTGAAGTAGGCGCACCCCTTATGTCAACCGTACGCTTCTCTATCAACTCTGCCAAGATCACCTCTATGGAGGCTGTCAACGTCTACAACGTAGCACAGTGGCTCAAGGCTAACCCCGACACCAAGATCATCATCAAGGGTTATGCTGACAAGGATACCGGTACAGCCGCTTACAACATGAAGCTTTCAGAGCGTCGCGCACAGAACGTATTCAACATGCTTAACAAGGAATACGGTATCGATGCAAACCGCATGACCATCAAGGCTGAGGGTAGCGACTCACAGATCTACGACGTAAACAACTGGAACCGTATCGTAATCTTCTCACAGGATTGATCATCCTTTAATAGATAAATATATTAAACCCCTCTTTTAATGAGGCGGGCCTGTGGAGGTCCGCCTCAATTATTTTTACCAATTTTAAGCCATACGTGGCATCATATTTGCTATATTTATCTGTTGGAATGATGAATATTAATTATATTTGTTGTTATAAAAGTATATAGGATTTTGATAATGACTGACATAAACTCAACTATAGACTCATATATATCGAAGCGCCGCCTGCGCGACGCTTTCAAGGAGCTGCGTAACCATGCTTCCCGACTCGGAGACTGGCGCGTTACTGACCGCATAGATCATCTTGAACAGAATTATTCGATGATGCTGAAATATGCCGTACAGGGTGCCGATGACCCGTCGCGGGCCGATGTGTATGGCTCGATCGTGGCCGGGATCTATGACGTGCTTGACCATGTGAACCGCGAACTTGCCCGTCCGCGGTCATCGTCGCTTTACTTCGGGATAGTCCGCTACGAGCAGTCGCAGAACGACAACGCGCTGTCAGACTTATCGGTGCGTTATGTTAAGGCTCTGGCCGACACCTCCATCTATAATCTTGTGGAGGCTGACAATGCATCGGCCGTGGAGCAGCGTGCCGGTCTTGAGGCTCTTGAGCGCAGGATCTTCAACAATGTGTGGACGCGCCATCCGTTTACGGCTGAAGATGAATCATCGGTGCGCCGTATGCTTACCGGCGAGGAGGTGCCGGAATATTTCAAGGAGATGCTGATATCGGCATTGCTGCTGGCGCTTACCTCTTATTATGACGAGCGTAAGCTGAATGTGCTGCTTGACATATATGCTTCCGGATCATCCGCGAAGCTGAGGATACGCGCTCTGTGCGCGGCACTGATGGCGATGTTTGTCAACCGTATGCGTATCGACACGGCACGTATGCGTGACCGTGTGGCCGCATTGCGTGATACCACCGACTGGAGCCGTGATGTAAGAAGCGTGCTGCTGCAGTTTATCCGGTCACGTGACACCGAGCGCATAACGCGCAAGATGAACGATGAGCTTCTGCCCGAAATGATGAAACTGCGTCCTGATATTGCCCGCCGTATGAAAAATTCCGACGCCCTCAATGATATGGCGGGGTTTGAGGAGAATCCCGAATGGCAGGAGCTGCTTGACAAGAGCGGCCTGTCGGATAAACTCAAGGAGCTTACCAAGATGCAGGAGGATGGCGGCGACGTGCTGATGTCGACATTCGCCAATCTGAAGAATTTTCCGTTCTTCAACGACGTGGCCAACTGGTTTGTGCCTTTCCATCCCGATCACACTTCTGTTACTCGTGTTCTGGGCAAGGATCTTGAATCGATCGGCTCGCTGATCAATTCTTCGCCGTTTTTGTGCGATGGTGACAAATATTCGTTTGTTTTTGCCGTGGCGAGTGTGCCCGAAAGCCAGCGCAAGCTGATGCTGTCGCAGATGGATGCCCAGATGATGAACGAACTCGAGCTTAAGGCTGCTTCAATGAACACTTCGGCTGATATGCGTGACAATATCGCCAACAAATATGTGCAGGATCTTTATCGCTTCTTCAAGCTTTACCGCCGGCGCGGTGAATTTAGCGATCCGTTTGCACGTCCGCTCAATCTGCTCCAGCTTCCGCTGCTTGCCCCTGACTTTACCGACAGCGATACCCTGGCCGTCGTGGGAGAATTTTATTTCAAGCGCGGATATTACGAGGATGCCCTGAAAGTGTTCTCGCTGCTGGCCGACATGCTGCCCCCCGACGTGCAGCTGTATCAGAAGATGGGCTACTGTCTGCAAAACCTCGGCAATCCGGAGGAAGCTATAAAATATTACTCTCAGGCTGAGCTTCTTAACGCTGACAGCCTTTGGACGCTTCGCCGCCTTGCCGCCTGCTACAAGATGCTTGACCGCCCGGCCGAGGCTCTTGAATACTACAAGCGTATAGAGCGTCTCAAGCCTGACGATCTCAACGTGGCGCTGAGCATAGGTCACTGTCTGCTTGAGCTTAACCGTCCGTCGGAAGCGATTAACTATTATTTCAAGGTCGAGTTTGTCGACGGTAAGTCCACGAAGGCATGGCGTCCGATAGCATGGGCCTCGTTTGTCACCGGTGATCTTGAGCGCAGCCGCAACTACTATGAGCGGATACTTACCGATGCCCCCACCTCCACCGACTATCTTAACATGGGGCACGTGTATCTTGCATCTCACGATATGAAGGAGGCGGTGAACTACTATAACCTCTCAATTGATAATGACAATAATGATATAGAAACATTTATAAATAACTTTAATAGTGATGCCAGGCATCTTGTCAATGCCGGAGTCGATGCATCGTTGCTCCCGCTGGTGATTGATACGATACTTTATTCACGCGATTAACCAACTTTCATGAAAAAAGTCACCCTCTTAGCCCTGACTTTATTTGCAATTATGGGAAAAGTCCAGACAACAGCTGCTCAGGATACCAATCCGTTCATGAGCGAGTACACCAACACAGTGCATGGCACGATACCCTTTGACCTGATCACGGTCAAGGACTATGAGCCTGCGATAGAAAGAGGCATGCGACTCCAGAACGAGGAGATCGAAGCCATAGTCAATAATCCTGCCGCTCCCGACTTCGAGAACACGATTGTGGCGCTTGAACGGAGCGGTGCCGACCTCAACCGCGTGCTGAGCACATTCTATCCCTTGCTGTCGGCATTGAGCGATGACGAGATGATGGAGCTTTCGATGAGTGTGTCAAGCCGTCTGTCGGCCCATTCCACCGGTATCTCGCTCAACGAGGGCCTCTGGAAGCGCATCAAGGCCGTGTATGACAGCAAGCCCGAGCTTGATCCAGAGGACTCCATGCTGCTGACTACAACTTATAATTCCTTCGCCCGCAAGGGTGCCAATCTGGAAGGTGCCGACCGTGAGGAATACCGTAAGCTGTCGGCCCGACTTTCTGATCTTACTACAAAGTTCGGACAGAATGTGCTGAAAGAGCTGAATACCTACAAGATATGGCTTAAGGCCGATGAACTTGCCGGACTTCCTGAAAGTACTGTCGAGGCTGCCGCTCTTGCAGCCAAGGAGGAGGGCCGTGAGGGTGAATATCTGTTTACCCTTGACCAGCCTGTATATACGGCGGTATTGAAATACAGCTCGTTGCCTGAAGTGCGTGAGCGTTTTTATCGTCTTTACAACGGACGTAATCTCAAGGGTGAATACAGCAACGTGGAGATCATAAAGGAGATCTCCGATCTGCGCCGCCGTATCGCCAATCTGCTGGGATATAATACGTATGCCGAATACTCGCTCAAATATACCATGGCTGAAAATCCCAAGGCGGTCAATGATCTTCTCTCACGTCTTGCCGAGGCATATCGCCCTGCGCAGGTGCGTGAATTTGCCGAGATAGAGGAGTTTGCCTCAAATGCCGAGGGACGGCCGGTAAAACTTAAACCGTGGGACTACAGCTATTGGGCCAACAAACTGAAGGAAGCGCGTTATAACTACGACGAGGAGGAACTGCGTCCCTACTTCGAGCTCAATAATGTCATCAACGGCGTGTTTGGTCTCGCCACCCGTCTCTACGGCCTTACATTTGTTCCCAACCCTGACATCCAGGTATATCATCCTGACGTGAAGGCTTACGACGTGAAGGATGCCGACGGCAGTTTCATCGGTGTGATTTATACTGATTTCTTCCCGCGCAGCAGCAAGAGCCCCGGAGCATGGATGACAAACTTCCGTGAGGAGATGATAAACGCATCGGGTGACAGCATCCGTCCGCACGTCACCATAGTGATGAACTTCAATAAGCCCACTGCCAACAAGCCCGCTCTCCTGACTCCCTATGAAGTGGAGACTTTCCTGCATGAGTTCGGACATGCCCTTCACGGGCTGCTGGCCAACACACGCTATGCTTCACTGTCGGGTACTAATGTATACCGCGATTTTGTGGAGCTGCCGTCGCAGTTCAATGAAAACTATCTTACCCAGAAGGAGTTCCTCGATGGATTTGCCCGTCACTATATTACCGGCGAACCAATCCCTCAGGAGCTTGTGGATAAGATTGTCAACACATCGCAGTTTGGCGCAGGATATGCCTGCATGCGTCAGCTTTCATTCGGTATCAACGACATGGCATGGCATTCTATAACGGCTCCGGTTGAGGATGCTGTGGCATTTGAACGCCAGGCTATAGCTCCGGTAGCTATGTTTGAGGATATCGACGGATGTGCGATTTCTCCTCAGTTCAGCCATATTTTCTCCGGTGGCTATGCGGCCGGGTACTACAGCTACAAGTGGGCTGAGGTGCTTGATGCCGATGCATTTGCCATGTTCCTGAAAAATGGATTGTTTGACCGTAAGACAGCCGACAGTTTTCGTCAGAATGTGCTCACCCGCGGCGGTACCGAGCATCCGATGACTCTCTACAAGCGTTTCCGCGGTCAGGAACCCACGATAGATGCGTTGCTTGAGCGTGATGGCATACGTCCTACCACTGCCGGGCCCAAGATGCCTCAGTCGGTACCAACTCGCAATGACTGATCCGCTTGTAAGTCTTATAATACCAGTTTATAACGTCGCTCCCTACCTTCAGGCTTGTCTTGAGAGTGTGGAGCGGCAGCATTATGCCCCGCTGCAAGTCATAATTGTCGATGATGGCTCGACTGACTGTGGCGGGGCCATTTGTGATGACTACGCCCGGCATCATGACAATACCGTAGTCATCCATACTCCCAATCGTGGGCTTGGCGCCGCGCGCAACCGCGGACTTGAAGAGGCCCGAGGTCAGTGGGTGGTGTTTGCCGACAGCGACGATACCTTTTCTCCCGACTATATCGGCCGGCTTGTCAGCTTGGCCGCGAAATATCCTGAGGTGGATGTTGCGGCGACAGGATTTATACGTACCCGCGATGTGTCAAAGTCAAGAAGTAGGGCCGAAAGCCGTGTCACCGTGTACACTCCGGAGGCGGCAGCCATGAAGATGCTTTATCAGAACGGTGGCTTGGAGTGCTCGGCATGCAGTAAATTGTTCCGGCGTGAGCTGTTTGACAAGCTCCGTTTTGACGAGACGGTGCTGTATGAGGATCTTGACCTGATGCCGCGTGTGATGCTTGCCGCTCATGGTGTGGTGGTCAGCGATGTAGCCGATTATTTTTATCGGGTTCGTGGCGGCAGTATTCTTGGCCACTTTAACCGCCGGCGTTATGATGCCGTGAGGGTGACCCGCAGGCTGGTAGAGTATATGGAACGTGTTTCACCTGCTCTGCATAGGGCTGCTTGTGACCGTCATTTCAGTGCATGCTGCAATATTCTTGCTCTGTTGTCGCACAATGGTCTCGGCGATTCCATCGAAGCCGATGATTGCCGCCGCGTTATACGGCGTTTGCGCCGGCAGGTAGTGTCTGATCCGAATGCACGTCTTAAAAGCCGTGTCGGAGCTGTGCTGGCCTGTATCAGTCCGGATATTGTTTCAGCATTATCGCGTCAGGGATCATGAAATGGGTGGCCGAGCAAAGGAAGAAACCACAGTATTGTTGGATTCCGTAAGGAACCGATCTATTCAGGGACGCAGGGCGCGGTTGAATGCCTTGCGTTCTTTGTCAATCAGCCAGCCATATTTGTTGAAGTAGCGGATCATATTTTTTATGTGGATCCGAAGCAAACGGCGATTGGTGCGCGATTCGCGGGCGTGGTCATGGATAATTGTCACCTGAGGCCAATATAACGTTTTCCAATTGCGGTGCAGGCGTCGCGTGATGTCGATATCTTCCGGATACATAAAGAAGCGCTCGTCAAATAATCCGTCGCGTCGCAGGGCCTCGGTGCGGAAAAGCATAAAGCACCCCAAAAGGTATGGAGCATTGATGGGCTTCGAGTGGTCAAGATCTTTCAGCAGGTAGCGATCGTCCTGTTTCCGGAACAATCCCGGCAGGAAACGGCGCAGAAAGAGCGGTGCCGGACGCGGAAGCATACGGCAGGTGTGTTGCAGGGATCCGTCGGGGTAAAGAGTGCGCGGGGCGATCAGTCCGATTTGGGGGTCGGAATCGAGCTGCCGGAGCATCGGGGTTATCACATCTCCATCCCAGCGGATATCGGCATTAGCCACAAGGTGGTAATCGCTGCCGCTTTCTATTGCAGCGCGGATTGCGAGGTTATGTCCGGCGCCAAAACCCCTGTTGTCCATACGCTCAACAGTTATTCTGCTGCTGAGCCGGGCCATATTCTCCTTTAGCTGACTGAAATATTCATCGTCAGGCCCGTTGAACACAATCCAGATCCGGTCAGGACGCGTCCTTAAAATGCATTCAAGGGCCTCCCTGAGCTGGGACTGCGGCGAATTATAGACCACGATTGAGGCTGTTAGCATCTCCCGATTTAAGATTAGTTCATACTTTTACTTAGTAAGCTTTCAAATATTCGGCTAAAGAAAAAGACACCTTCGCACAAATTCCAAAATCAACGATCAGCTAATTTTTCAAACTTACTTAAGCGGTTTAATTGCAAACACAGTTGCACGTTGCGTTGGCTCAGTAAAATTATATAAATAATTTCGTTGTGGCAACCGCAAGTGCAAAAAAGAGACTCGGATACTTATCAGTCGTGGCTTTAAGAGCCGCCGGAATTCGATTTAACAATTTGTGAGTGAACAAAACGGGGGATTCTGCAATTATAATCATATAATCTATGATTTAATTTGTTGTTTTACTCTTAATTCCTCACGTTATGTTATTCCGATTAAGCAAAGCACCCCGAGCCGTCGTTGTCGATCTTGATGGTACTCTTATAGAATGTGATACATTCCGCCAGTACACTATTGATATGCTCCGTTACATTGCCGGCCGTCGTGAATGGCGTGCGGTGATGACATTGGGCACAATAATGTTGCGTCTCGTATTCGGCAGTATAAGCCGCCGTGAGTTCAAGCGTCTCGTACTTATCGCTACCGAGCCCTATGCCGACGAGGAGTTTCTTACCCGATTTTCCTTTAAGATGTATAGCCGTCGCAATCCTAAGGTGATGGACGTCATACGCTATTATCAGGACCGCGACTTTCTGGTTGCCGTGGCTACATCGGCTCCTGACAATTATGCATCCCGCGTTGCCCAGCTGCTGCACATCGAACACTGTATAGCCACGCCTTCAACTGTCACCGACCGTTGGATTGATCTTGAAGGCGATGACAAGGCTGCTGCCGTCAATGCTTTCCTTGCCGCTCATGACGGCGAACTCGCCACTGTACTCACCGATGCGTGTGACGATCTGCCGCTGCTGATAATCAACCGCGGACGCAATATCCTGGTGTCGCCTGACCAGAAGACTCTCGAACGTCTTGAGAGGGCTCACATTGCACATGAAACTATTGATAAGTCGTTGATAAGTTGGACCGCCTGTCCTGTATCATTATGACATTTACTTATTACCTTTGCAATAGATATTGAAACATTGCAAGGTAATGAGTGATGTAATCAAATTGCTTCCCGATTCGGTGGCCAATCAGATTGCCGCCGGTGAGGTGGTGCAGCGTCCCGCCTCGGTCATTAAAGAACTTGTGGAAAACGCCGTCGATGCCGGTGCCACAATGGTTAAGATAATAATCAAGGACGCCGGGCGTACACTTATACAGATAGTAGATAACGGCTGCGGCATGTCGCCTACCGATGCGCGTATGGCTTTCGAACGCCACAGTACTTCCAAGATTTCCGGTGCCAAAGACCTTTTCGCACTCCACACAATGGGTTTTCGCGGTGAGGCTTTGGCCTCGATATGTGCCGTGAGTCAGGTCGAGCTGCGCACCATGCGCAAGGATGACACCATTGGCACGACCATTGTCATCGAAGGCTCGCAGGTCATCAGCCAGGAGCCGAGCGCCGGAGTGCCGGGCAGTAACTTCATGGTGAAAAATCTGTTTTTCAACGTTCCGGCGCGTCGTAAATTCCTTAAAAGTGACCAGGTGGAGATGGGCCACATAATGCGTGAGTTTGAACGTATGGCTCTGGTTAATCCTCACATTGAGTTTCAGCTTGTCCATAATGACATCGTACTCCACCAGTTGCTCCCCACGTCGTTCAAGCACCGTATCGTCGATCTTTTCGGCAAGTCTATTGACAAGCAGCTTGTCCCCGTCGAGACTGACACGTCGATGGTGCGCATAAGCGGTTTCGTAAGCCGTCCTGAAAACGCGCGCAAGCGTGGCGCCCTGCAGTATTTCATGGTCAACGGACGCAATATGCGCCATCCCTATTTCCATAAGGCGGTGATGTCGTGCTACGAGCAGTTGATTCCCGCCGATGAGCAGCCATGCTATTTCATAAACCTTACGGTCGATCCGGCTACTATCGATGTCAACATACATCCTACCAAGAGTGAGATAAAATTTGAGGAAGAGCAGGCCATCTGGAAGATACTTGCGGCCTCTGTAAGAGAGGGGTTGGGTAAATTCAACGCCATGCCGTCGATCGAATTTGATCTTGATGACGCCCCGGATATCCCTGTATTTGATCCGGATGCCGGTGCACGCCATGAGGTAGTTCTCGACAAGGATTATAATCCGTTTGCCACGCATGAGTCAAAGATATCATCGGGCCGTACCACCCAGGACTGGGATAAGCTCTATGCTGACTTTGCCCGGAATGTCGAGGATACCTATTCAGGCATACG
>CAZIPQ010000017.1:0-8482 GCA_964541165.1 uncultured Muribaculum sp. | reverse complement strand
GCTTCCGCAAAGGGATTGAGTACCCAAAGGGTCATATTCCCGGAAGCGGTCGAGCTGTCACCTTCGCAGAGCGAGACGCTACGCGGCATGCTCACCGAGCTGGAGATACTTGGATTTGAGATCGTGGCGGTCGCCGACAATTGCTGGGAGGTCCACGGAATGCCTTCCGTGATGAACGATGTCAATGCCCGTGAGCTGCTCCTGTCGGTTGTCGACAGCCCGGCAGGTGATGCCGAGGAGATCAGCAATTCGGTGCGTCACCGTATAGCGATGTCGATGGCCCGGGTAGGGGCGGTTAAGGTGGGTCAGCAGCTGTCGACTGCTGAAATGGAGCGTCTGTTAAGCGATCTTCTCATGTTGCCCACTCCTAACTATACTCCTGACGGCAAACTTGTGCTGAGTATCATGCCGCTTGAAGATATTGCCGGGTTATTTGCATAGATTGACGTTTATTATTACCTTTGTGTGAATAATAATGTCAAAAGAATATCAGATGAGAAACAAAATAATCGCTTTGGTCGTGCTGGCAGTCGCCCTGTGTGGCTTCAGTGCCTCGGCTCAGTTCCGTTGGGGTCCGATGCTCGGCGTCGACTTTACCAATCTCAAGTTCAATCAGGACCTTATCACCGTTGACCGCAGTACCGGTTTTTCGGCCGGTGTTGTGACCGAGTTGATGTTTCCCGGCATCGGTTTCGGTATAGATTCGGGTATTTATTATCAGCAGCGTGGTGCCAAGCTTCATCTCGGTGAACGCAAGATATGGGCTTCTCAGGGATTTGGCACTGAGCGTTCATATCTTCACTACATAGAGATCCCTATCAATCTGCGTTTCAAATGGACGCGCATGTCGGGTCTTGAGGATTATGTGGCTCCGTTTGTGTTCGGCGGTCCTTCATTTACTATTCTTGCCGGACATAACGAGGTGAATGCGCTCAAGTATGCCGGTGGTGATGTTGGCCTTACTGCCGGTCTCGGCTTCGAGGTGCTTCGCAAATGGCAGATTACAGGCAGCTATTGCTGGGGTGTGGTCTATGCCGAAAAGACACGTCTGCTTGACGACTTCAGCGCCAAGAACCGCACGCTTAATATCCGCGTTTCTTATCTTTTCTGAGTTTTATTTCCGGCATATCGCTCGAGCCACAGCTGCGACATCAACGCATGAAACTGAGTGGTCGGGTGAATGCCGTCCCATAGCCAGTACGACGCCGGTACCTGAGGGTTACCGGCTGTTGTTTTTTCAAGCAGTTCGTCATAGGGTACAATCGTTGCGTCGTGACGGCTGCCTACCTTACGGACGATATCGGCGAGTGTGCGGGTCATTTCAAGAGCTGTGTCATAGTCGGCCGTTTCCCATACCTTTCCGGCCTTTGCCGTAAAAGGAGTCCCGAGAATCAGTTTTACTTCCGGATTCTTGCGTCGACTCACCGTAAGCAGCGAATCGAGAGTATTCTCCCATGCAGCATAGTCGAGAGTTCCTCCATGTTTGAGTGCCGTATGAACATCATTAGTGCCTATCAGTATTGATATCACATCGGGATTCAGCGCCATCGCATCCTTTTCCCATCGCTCGGCCATCTGGGGCAGGGTGTTGCCGCTGATGCCGCGGTTGTAGTAATGTATCGCGGTATCAGGATTCTCCGACGCGAGGCGTCCTATTGTCATTTCGGCATATCCGTGACCGTACACATGATTTAGGTCGGCGCTGTTGCGACGTTCCGACGGACACGGCCAGCCTTTGGGGCTCCCCCAGTTGCCATCGGTAATGGAATCACCGATAAAAAGATAGTTGTAGCTTGCTGCTGATGTAAGGGCAAGCAGCGACATTGCAGCTGCCGCGGCTTTACGTAATACTTTCATGGTTAAAAAATGACTTTATCAAAATTACAAAATAACACTGAGACCGCAAAACTTCGCGCATGATAGGCGGTGCTGTGTCGTGACGGCCCAAGCCGGCATAGTGAACTATTATGCCCGCTGACCGCTATTGTAAATTATGCCACTGCTTTCAAGCATAATGGAATATATCAGTAATTTATAAAATTTTACTACCTTTGTAAAACTATCGAAAGTCTCAATCCGTATACTGATAATGATATATCTTATTTCATACGAAGCAAATGAAATGCTCCATGACTATACTGAGGTTAAAGAGAAGATCAAAAGTCTTGGGGAAGCGCAACACCCGATGGAAACATTGTGGTTTGTAAAGACCGATGCCTTTTCGGCCAACGATATTTACCATATTATCCGCCCTATGTTGCGCGAGAAAGATCATTTGTTTGTAATTGAAATATCCGGAATTAAAAATCGTCAGGGATGGCTGTCAAAGACTTTCTGGCAATGGCTTAAACGATAGAGATATGCTTAAGGAAATATCCATATATAACTTTAAGTGCCTGCATGAGGCAAAGCACCTGTCATTAGGAAAGGTGACTCTTCTTACCGGTGTTAACGGACGTGGTAAATCTTCATTCCTGCAATCATTGCTTGTGTTGTCGCAGACATGGCGTAGATCACTTTACAACGTACTCATCCCGTCAGATCCGGATCTTGTGACATTGGGATCCTACGAGGATATTCATAGTGTCAATCATCGTGAGGAAGCGATGCGGATGCAACTCATAACCGATGATGCCGCCGACAATGACTTTGAGGTTGTATACCAGCGTAGTGACTCAAGGCCGGATATAGGTGAGCTGGTGGATTTCAAGGTGGGTGGTCGTTCGCCATTGGGTAACGAGGAGACTGAAACGGAAGAGGAGACTGAGGATGGCCTTGAGATGGATGCCGAGGAGCTGCAGGAAGAGGATGAAATGACGGAGGATGATGCGGAAAGGAATCCTTACGACATGTCGGCTCCCATGCTGACGTCTTTGCAGGATCATCCTTCACTCATGGCTCTCAAGAATATCTATTACGTTGCCGCTAACCGTCAGCCTGCCGGCAGTAGCTATTCTCCTAAAGGTGGAATAGGATTTTTTACCTTACGTCCTGACGGAAGCAATGTGCTTGAGGCCATATATCGCCTTGGCCCTGAGAAATTGCGGCTAAAGGAGATGCTGAAAGATATATTCGGTAGTGCCAATATTCTTGTCAGGGAGGCTGATGACAAGTCCATTGTATTGACAATGAACAGTTCCGACGATAAGCCTGAGTTTACTCCTGCCAATGTCGGATACGGTTACAGCTATATCCTCACGATGCTGACGGCCTTGCTGATGATGAAAGAGCATGATACGCTGATAATCGAAAATCCGGAGGCTCACCTGCACCCGGGAGCGCAGGCTGCCGTCATGAGGATACTTATTGATGAGGCCGTCAAGCGGGGATTGCAGATATTTGTCGAGACTCACAGTGACCATATAGTCAACGGCGCGTTGATAGGTGTGCGTACACGTGAAGATTTCTCTAAGGATGATCTTTCAATCCTGTTTTTTGGCAGGGACAGAGTGTTAAATCTTGAAATAACTCCTCGAGGTCACATACTATGCCCTCCAAAAGATTTCTGTGATCAGTATGCACGTGATCTTGACATATTATATCCATTTGATGAGGTTGCGGAATGGGAGCGATAGATGAAAAGAAGGAGCGTGCGCTTGTCGCGGAGGCGAGAGAGAAGGCGCACACGCTGATTTATGTCATCTTTACTGAATGTGCTACTGAAAATCGAGGCGTGACGCAGCCGTTTATCTCATTCCAATACCACTCCGACCAGGTTCCTTTTGACAATTCTGCCGAGCTGAAAGCGATAAAAGAGGTTTTGGATTTTTTCTCTTACGAGTATCTGACTCCTGTGTATGATCCTAAGAATATTTCTGCTGTCATCAGGCCGGTGCCTCCGGGTCAACAACCGACTTCCATGTCGTTAAGGACGCGCCTGCAGGCACAATTGAAAAAACTTGGATTTGCAGAAAAGGAAGAGTTTAAGGCAACTCATCCCGTATGTAGACTGAATGGTAATCCCGTTACAGATTCCATTCTGGGGCACATGGTGGCCCGTAAAGCTCTCGGCAATTCGGTTGCGATTCTTAATTTAGGTGGTTTTCTCCATCACAGCCCGACCGTTGATATTGAGGATATTCATCATTCACAAAAAGTTACGGTGGATATACTCTATAATATCAAGGGTATGCACAGATGGTTGGCCGACAACCGTAATCCGAAGCGAAAATACACCTTTAATCCCAAGCATGGCGACAGCAGCAAAAAGGCACGGGACGGCTCAGCACAGCTGAAAACATCTGAAAAAGAAACCAACGCTCTGCTTCGGGTTGCTGTGGGTGAATCCCGTGAAAGTCCGTTATGGTATTACGATAAGGACCGTGGAGAGTATATCTACTTCGAAAATCAGGATGAATGGCCTCCCAACTTTCATGGTTATCATGTAAAGGAAGGGGAGGAAAACTATGAGAATATCAATATTGAAAAACTCCTTAAGGTTCAGCCAATTCCGTAGTGCGCTATGTCAGCGGCCGGTGGTAGTGAGAATGCGGTACACGAGATCGCTGAGAAGGTCGTAAGGGTCCATGCGTGATCCTATGCCCTTGCTGCGGCAGTCAGCCACGCGTATGGCGTGGATGATGTCGATGAGCTGCCAGGCGTTGTAGCGCCTCATGCCGTCTTTATAGTCAGCCGGTAGCCAGTTGCCTTTACGGCCTATGGCTGCACATAGCGAGGCATCGCTTTTATCAGGTGTGTAAAGCAGTACGAGCAGATTGGAAAAGTAGGTCCATACGGTGCCGAGCGTGATGACAAAAGGATTTTTGCGAGGGTCACGCCTGAAGTGATCGATTATCGTCATGGCACGCTGGGCATCACGACAGGCAAGCGCATTGACAAGCTCAAAGTTGTTATAGTCTTTGCTGACGCCGATGTGGCGTTCAATGGCTTCAGGGGTGATCATGGCACCTGTGGGGAGTGCCACGGTCAGTTTGTCGATCTCATTGTAGATGCGTGACAGGTCGGTACCTACAAAGTCGCGCAGCATCACGAGTCCCTTGGGCTCAATATTTAAGCCCTTATCACGAATAAAATGACTTATGGCCGTGCCGATTTCCTTATCTTTGAGCGGCGACGACTCAAAGATGACTCCGTGGGCGGCCGTGAGCTCCTTCATGAATTCGCGCGCCTTGCACTTCTCTCCGCGGCATGCCACCACCAGTACAGTGGTAGGGGAGGGCTGTTTGGCATAAAGATGCAGCCTGTTGAGGAGAGCGGCTGTGACAGCCTGAGCTTCCTTGACAATGACAATCTGACGGTCACTCATCATGGGGTAGCGGCGACACACGTCCATTATTGTGTCGGGAGTGGTGTCGGGCGCATAAAGAGTGTAGAGATTGAAGTCACGGTCAGCTTCTGGTACCGCTTCCTCGAAATGGTCAAGCAGAGAATCGATGAAGTAACCCTCTTCGCCATGAAGCAGATATATCGGTGCGAAAGACCGTTGATTGATCTGCCGCACTATCTCGTCATATTGTCCTACCGTTCCCGGTGCTGCCATAGTCGATTATTTTTTGTAAATTTACTGAAATTTTCCATGCCCCGCAACCGGTGACACAATTAAATCTTCCGCCATATCCAGCAAGGCTGAGGCGCCGTGACGATGGTCTTGACATATATGACCGTCTGCGCCGCAAGTATGTGGCTCTCACTCCGGAGGAGTGGGTGCGGCAGCACTTTGTCGAATATCTGATCGTGGAACTCGGATATCCTGAGGGGCTTATGGCCAATGAAGTAGGGCTTACCTTCAATGGCATGCGTCGCCGTTGTGATACCGTGGTCATGAATCGCGGGGGACGTCCGCTGGTTATAGTGGAATATAAGTCGCCGGAGGTGACGGTAAGCCAGCGTACGTTTGATCAGATAGTACGCTACAACATGGTGCTTGGAGCCCGATACCTGATAGTGAGCAACGGGCTGACCCACTATTGCTGTGAGACGGATTCCGAGGGAAATTACCGCTTTCTTCGCGGAATACCGCGATACAATGAACTGGTGACCGGTTAGCGGATGCGGTAGGAATATCCCAGGGTTATCATTATCGACATGCCGCGTGACGCTGAGAATATATCCGTGCGGGCATCATGGAATATATTCCCGATACCGAAGTAGTAGCGGGCTTCCAGATTGATGATGTTGCGGCGTTTGAGTGCGAATTCACAGCCCACACCGCCCGATATGCCGTAGTCGATCTTGTTTTCCGGCTCCATGCTCATCTGAGCCGTCATGCGGTTGCCCGGGAAGTCTGGTATATTTGCGATATCGTGCACGTCAAAGTTGGCTTTATAGGAGGTACCGATAAGAACGCCTATCTCCGGGCCGGCGTTGAAAAAGCATTTTGTATGGCGGTTGCCGAAAAATACACTTGTCAGTATCGGTATCTGGATATAATCGAGCCGGCGCTCAAAGTTAAACGGCGCATCCTCGAAATTTTCGCTCCAGCCGCGCTGCTCGTAGTTGATCTCGGCGATGAAGCCGAAATTACGCTCCTCCCAATATTTCATTGTCACGCCAAAGGTGTTGCCCTGAACTAATTTTTGCTTTACGCCGGGAGAAAATGACATTTTGGAGAGTGTCACGCCGCCTTTCGCTCCGAGGGATACCTTAGAGACATAGTGGGCCTGAGCCATAGCGCCACACCAGCACATAAGTGCTATCGAAAGCAGTGTTATAATCCTGCGCGGCATCATAGGGCAGTTTTGGTTACAAGGCCCGACGGGCGGAACTGAATGAAATACAGCATATCGTTAATGCGTCCCAGACCGTTATCGGGCTTTACGAAGTGGAAGCCGCTCTGGATGCCGTTGTAGGTTGACATGTTCTCACTGAGGTCGCCCGGTTCGTTGAGAGCGCTGATCAGATAGTAGCCTGTGTCAAACCCGAGAATACCCTGTACCGGCACTGCGCCAAGCATGTCACTGCCGTAAAAACGGCGGAATTTGTCAGCGAGCTCGCGGCTGCGCATGTCGGTCGGATCATTGTAGAAGCGTGAGTAGATAGTGGCTTCCAGCGCACGCATGTTCTCCAGCGCGTCGCCGCGGAATGTTATCCACTCCGGATAGCCGAATATGGTGACTCTTGACGGATCATCGAGGTTTTCGCGGAAACTTCTCAATGCGCCGGCCACATGATTGAACTCGGCCTGTGAGCCTGATGTCGGTATGAATATCCAGCGGTCCTCATTGCCGAGCTGCATGAAGTCATCGCGCTGCATGTAGGTTTCATAATCGATCTCCTTGAATTCTATTCCGCGCTGCCCGAGCTCGACTTTAAGCTCATTGACAAACTCCTGTTTGTCATGACGGCCCACTGGATTGTTGAGAATGACGGGCATGCGTCCCTCAAGATGGTCAAGTAACCCTTTCACAGCGCTTGAATACATGTCGGAGTGGGGGATATTGGCCTGAAGCACATCGGGAGTCGACAGGTAGCGTGAGTCCTTTACGGCAAATATATTCAGCACTGTGCCGCCGTTGGCAGTCGCGTAGTCGACAAGTACATTGAGCTGGTCCTCATTGTCAGGAGTTATGAATACATCGGTTCCGGTCAGCTCGCCGCTTGTGGTCAGGGCGCGTACAACTTCAAGACTGTTGGCTGAGTCATACGCTGATATGACGATGGGCTTTGCGCTTGACCTGAGCGAGTCAGCAGCTAAAAGCATTCCCTTGAAAAATTCGGTATACAGCATAGCCTGCTTGTCAGGCTCCTTTGCGTCAAGCATGAATGGCAATACTACGGCAACGCGTATGGTGTCATCCTCATTCTCCGTGGCAGCCATGAAAACCTCATCCTCTTCCTCACCGTAAAGCGGGTCGGCTTGCACGGTGGTTACTTCGACCGGTTCCTCTGTCTCAACAGGAACTACCGGCACACGGGCGCCAAGATTTCTGCTGACCGGCGTAGCGTCGGATGCCGCAGTGTCACTTACCGATGCCGTCACGTCACTTTCTGATCCCAGATCAAGCAGAGTGCCTGTTCTCAGGCCGTCGGCAGCCTGAGGATTAAGCTCAAGTATACGGTCGATCGATATGCCGTAGTGCTTGGATATTCCGTAGAGGGTCTCACCTTTGGCCACATGATGCACGCGTGCTGTGGCCGCCTTTACCTGCGGTGCTGCGGCCGGCTTGGTTCCTGCTATCACAGGGTCGGCCTCGGCGCTTACCGATGTCATTTCATCTACCGGAAAGTAAAGGGTCATGCCGCTTCTCAGGCCGTCGGCAGCCGTAGGGTTAAAGCGGATCAGATCGGTCTTGGAAATTCCGAGTTCACGGCAAAGACCGTAGATAGTCTCTTTCGGCTTAACTTCGCGGTAATAGTAGTCGCGGCCATTGATAGTGCGCACTGGCATAGTGACGCCGTAGGCGCTGCCTACGGTGGCGGCGAGTATCATGACTGCCAGAACGCGGCGTATATGACGGATGATGATATTCATAGACAGTTAATTTGAATGTAACCGCAAATTTACAAAATAATTGCGATTTAC
>CAZIPQ010000016.1:7164-26598 GCA_964541165.1 uncultured Muribaculum sp. | reverse complement strand
TGGTACCTTCGATTACTTCTTTGTCTTTTACGGTGTTGAGCGACTCATCATAAGTCTTGGTGAGTTCTTCGCGGCTCTTTTCACCGGCGGTTTCGCCATTCTCGTAGGCGTCCCAGTCGAAATCTTCGATGGGTGAATTTTTTAATTCGTTCATTAAATGGTTAGTAAATAAGTTAATTAATCTGAGTGAGTCAGTTTTCGTTCACTTCCTCAATCGGGCGCAAAGTTACAATATAATTTTCACATACACAAGCGAAAAGAGCCCGCGATTATGCAAATTCATAACATAATCGCGGGCTTATTTCATGTAACTGTGTCGACAGTCGGTTTCAGAGTCGGGAAATGACTGATTTTATCTTCGAACCGAGTGAAGTATCATAGCCCTCGCTTACAAATACGATGCGGCCGAAACTGTCGGCTACTGCTATGATCGGCAACTGCATTTTGGCGCTGTTGGTGCCGTTGCGCAGCATCGCCGCCGTAGATCCGTCGATGTCACTGCCGTAGTTAAGTTCCTTGATGCCGTTGAGTTCCTGGCGCGGTGTGGCATTTGGCTTCATGAGCAGCACAGGGCGTCCCCAGCGGTTAAGGTCGTCGGTTATGGCCGACAGTTCCATGACTGCATGGTTTGAAGGCTCGTCATTAGCGCCCAATACACCTAAAATAAAGTATCCTCGTCCTGTTGTTGACAGTATGGAGCGTGTACTGCCGGTGGGGTCACTGTACAGCGCCTCGCAGTCCATATTACCGATGACACGTATCTGCTCGGGATTGTTGCGTAGCACAAACGGCACTGTGGTAAGCGAATCATGTTTCACGGTGAAGCCTTCAAGATGGGCCATAACGCTGCCGTCGGCCATTCTTGTGCCGGTTGTGAGCATATAATATCCTTCGTCGATACTCAGTGTGTCGGCCAGTGTATTGGCATAGGAGGCTGTATTTTCGTCAAATTCAAGAAGTGACGGGCGGCCTGTTGCCAGATCCGAAATTGTGAAATGACGGTAGTACTGAGGATTGTCAAGATAGGGGATAGGTGTATATGTGGCTGTAAGACGGCCCAGAGGAGCTTTTTTGTCAGATACCTCTTTGAAATCTACCGTAATCCAGTCATTGCCGTCATAATATTGAGGACGGCTTGAAATCTCGTTTATACGGGCCGGTATGCCTGCATTGCGGCACAAGGCTACAAACAGGATGTCACGTGACCATGAGTCGGCGGTAAGTTCGCGCCACACCTCTGCCGGTGTAATCGGGACATGATAGCCGTTGGCCATGTCATCGACTGTCACCGAATTGGCCACAAGCGCGATGATGTCACGAGGTGATGTGGCCGGGACACCGAGAGTAAGCCGGTAAGGGGAGAGCAATTCATTGGCTATACGAGGATTGAGCACATACTGGACATACAGCGGATTATTGTCCTGGTGAGGAGTAGCCTGAAGTGTCGCAGTCAGTATATGAGCCGGAGTGTCGCGTAAATCTTTCTCGCTTATCGCTTCCAGCATTGCAAGTGCGTCATCCATGCGTGTGGAGTCGGTCTCATCGATAAATGAGCGCATTTCCTTCCAGTTACCACGTGCTTTCACGAGCAGCGCGCTTACTCGCGGTGAGTCTTCCGGACGCGGAGTATAGAAACTGCTCATATATGCGTTGCGTATTGAATCCTCTTTTGCCATGCGGCGTGAGTTTTCGTCGATCTGCTGTTGTGTGGCGTATGTAGGTATCGGATTTTCGACTGGCGGCACGATGACAAGATCACTGCTGAAATTGCTGCCGACCGGTATTGTCATTTCAAGACGTGTTTCAGGCCCTGAAACCTTGGCATATCCGAAATCCTTGCCATCTGTAGCCCATGCCAGCATGTCGCCGCAACCAGTGCGTAGCATGGCACGGCCGAGCGAATCGGTAGTGAATGTGGCCACAGGGAAGAATTCGGCATAATTATATATGTGGAAACTTACAGGAATTCCGGCCAGCGGCTTACCGTCTTTACCATACACCGTGACATAACTGTCGCGCACGGGCACATAGTTGTCGGTAACATTAATCTCGGTGATATTACCTCGCTTTGACAGGATCTGTTCGGCGCCGTCGTAGCTTCCGAACACACGTGTGTGCATCATCATGCCACGCGAAGCCGGACTATTGAACCATGCACGGTTTAGTTCGGGTTCGGGTTCGCAAGCTCCAAGGAAATACCATTTACCGTCGACCCACACCTCGATCCAGGCATGGTTGTCGTCAGTGTGAGCCCAGCGCGGAGTATATACCTGACGCGCCGGAATACCTACCGTACGCATTGCCGCCACGCCGAGTACCGATTCTTCGCCACACCGCCCCTTGGCCGTGCGGATAGTTGCGGTGGGGGCCGATGTGCGTCCGTCAGACGGTTCATAGGTCACCTTCTCGTGTAGCCAGTGATTTACTTCAAGTGCTGCATCACGCATTGACAGGCCCTTGACCCTGTCGCGCAATTCCTCGTAATATGTCGTGCGGAAGTCATCGATAGCCTCATTGTTGGAGCGTACCGGAAGAACAAAGTGATACCACACATCTTCCGGAATAGAATTGACCCATGGCAGTTCGTCGGCTGCCTGCAGTGTCACCTTTATATTGTCACGGTAGTATTGCTCGGTTTTCATCAGCTTATCCGAGAGGGGCATGGCGTCATAGAGGAATTTCAGCGCCTTGCCTTCATCGGGCAAGGCGGCCACCGCTATACCGCCTCCTATTGCGGCTGCTGTTAATAGAGATATGAAGCGCATGATCAGATGGCATTTTTAAATGTAAGTGTTATGACATGATCGACCACTTCAGGAGAGTCGGCCACGTCGAGTATGATTCCGTCGGGAGTCTGGGTGTAACGGACCTTTTTACCGTCGGTGAATGTTGCCGCACTTACCAGCTTGTTGCCCTTGTAAGGAATATATATTGTAGGCTCCGACTGATTAAGCAGGTGGACATACATCGTGTTGTCACGGTGAGTGACAACACCCCATTCATGAGGAGCTACTGCAGTGGCGCGAGTACCTTTGATTGTGGGACCGTAGACTTTCATCCATTCGCCCATAAATGCAAGACGTTCAAGAGCCTCTTCCGGCAGTGAGCCGTCAGGACGGGGACCGATGTTAAGCAGAAGATTGGCATTGCGGCCTGCTGTCTCGACAAGATAGCGTATCACATCGTCGGGCGACTTATAGTTGTCATCGCTGACACGGTAGCCCCATGATTCGTTCATGGTCTGGCATGTCTCAAGCGGCAGTGCGCTGATATCCTGTTCGGAATATCCGGCAAAGTTCTGGCCGGGTTTGTCGCGTTCAAAAATCTGGATGTCCTCGCCGTCAAATGTATTGCTGTGATGGTTGGAGCCGACAAGACAGGATGGCTGGAGCCGGTGTATCAGGGCATACTGATGATCAAGGTTCCAGAGTTTCGGGTCCATGCCTCCCGGGAGCTCATCGCGGTCCCACATTCCGTCATACCATATCGCGCCGATAGGACCGTAGTTGGTGAGCAGTTCGGTCAGCTGGTTGTCCATGAATGTCAGATAGTCCTGCCAGTTCCCGTCAAGTTTGCGGGATTTGTCATGTCCGGTGCGTCCTATGGGCACATAGTCGTCACGGCCCCAGTCGAGCTGCGAATAATACAGATGTAACTTTACTCCGTGACGCTCACACGCCTCGGCAAGCTCTTTCAGTACATCGCGTTTGAACGGTGTAGCGTCAACTATGTTATAATCGGAGTGTTTTGAATCAAACATCGAGAAGCCGTCGTGATGGCGTGATGTGAAGGTGATATATCCGGCACCGCTGTCCTTTATGGCTTTCACCCAGGCGTCTGCATCAAACCGTGAAGGGTAGAAGCCTGCCGGAAGGTGAGTGTACTCATCGAGAGTGACCTCATCGCGGTTAAGTACCCATTCTCCCTGTCCGAGCATCGAATATACGCCCCAGTGGATAAATATACCGAATCCGTGGTCGCGGAACTGCTCGCGGGCCTGAAGTATTTCGGGTGTAGGTGTGTAGGCTGCTGACGCTGGCGATACAGTTGCCGTGGCAAGTATCGCAGACGCTATTAACGATCGAAATGAATGTGACATGAATGATTAATTGAAGGTGTTTATGAGCTGGCTCACTATGTCGGAATCGACAATGGCTGGAGCAGGCCCGAAAATTGAATTGTCATTTTGAGCGGAAGAGTTCTTGATGCGCGCCGATGAATGGAATTGTGTCGCACCGGTCAGGGCGTGGAGCGTCTGCAAATTATCAGGCCGTACTCCTCCGCCTGCCATGATCTCAATGCGTTGTGCCGCACGGTCAATCATTGCCTTTATAGTGGCGACTCCGTGCAGGGCATCTGCTGCCGCTCCCGATGTCAGAACCCTGTGAATACCCATTTCGACGAGTATATCTATCGCTCCGACCGGATCGGCGCAGTCATCAATGGCACGGTGAAATGTAAGCTGCATGTTAGGACCGGCGGCCTCGATAAGACGCATCATCACATCTTTGTCAGGCATTCGGTCGGCTGTCAGGGCACCGATTGTCACTCCGGCTGCTCCTGCACGGCGTATCGCATGTATATCTGCAATCATGACATCCACTTCATCCGGAGTATAGTGGAAATTGCCTTCACGCGGTCTTACCAGCACTGTTACCGGTGTTTCCTTGGCCAGGCGCAGGGCTACGGCAAGCATACCGGATGACGGTGTGACACCCTCCGAAGCCAGTGCGGAGCACAGTTCTATTCGTGAAGCACCTCCGGCCACAGCCGCCGATACATCATCGGGACTGGCACAACATATTTCTATTATCGGTTTTAAAGACATGAGTGATAGATTTGGTCAGTAGGATGTGATGACGGGGTAACCGAGCAATCCGTCGCATAGATGGCACTTGATAGTGCGTACGCGCCGCATACGGTTAAACTGGTCCAGCGATACCTGACGGATTTTCGTATATCCGTCGGGAAATGCGAGTTTAAGATGGTATGTATAGTAATGTCCGTCGGGGCGTGTGTATCCGTGGCGTCCACGGCGATAGCGGGTGTGTTGCTTGCTGTACCGGTGTTCGATCGCAGTGTCCACAACACGTTCAGTCGACTTGTCAGCTCCCCAGTAGTTTATGGCAAAGAATGAGAATGCTATGACAGATCCTGCGAATATCAGATTGACAGCCCAGTTGACTATTCGTGAAGAGGTATTAGTGATGTGTTGCCATTTCGGAGCGAATGCCACGCATGAGGCTAAGGCAAGCACTGCCGTTGCCACGACAGGCTGCCACAGAGGGATAAGGGTACGGCCGTATAATACCAGCGTCCCGGCGTCAAGCATCATCGTGATTACCGCCAGTACACTCCATATCGCTATTCGCACACCTTTTTTCATTAGTTAAATAGGATTTCCCAATGCGAATTTACGGAAAAATGAGTAAATTTGCGGATATAATACAACTTTATTTTAATTACACGTTAATCTAATCATGTTACGACAAATTGCAAAGTGTTTGATAGCACTGTGTTGTGCTATGTCAGTAATGCCCGCTGCAGCTCAGTTCAACCTTAAGAAGGCTGCCGGAAGTCTTCAGAAAGTGGCTCAGGCTGCCACTCTAAGTGATGAGCAGATGACTCAATATGTAAAGGAGTATATTGACTGGATGGATAAGCATAATCCGGTATTGCCCGCTGATGATCCTTATGTAGTGCGTTTGACAAAACTTACCGACGGCCTTACAAATGTTGAGGGAATTCCCTTGAATTTCAAAGTGTACAATGTAATAGACGTAAATGCGTTTGCATGTGCTGACGGCAGTATCCGTGTATTTTCTTCACTGATGGATATCATGAGCGACGACGAACTTCTCGGTGTTATCGGTCATGAGGTAGGTCATGTGGCTCACAAGGATTCAAAGAAAGGTTTCCGCACCGCACTTCTTACATCGGCACTGAAAGACGGTATCGCCTCGACCAACGGAAAGGCTGCCGCTCTTACCGACTCTCAGCTCGGTAGTCTCGGTGAAGCGCTTGTAAATGCCAATTATTCACAGAAGCAGGAGCGTGACGCCGACGATTACGGCTATGAGTTCCTGAAGAAGGGTGGTAAGAATCCCTGGGCTATGGCTCTCTCATTCAAAAAGCTGAAGCAGCTTCAGGAAGAGGCCGGAGCAAAAAAGAACAGCAAGATCAATCAGCTCTTTTCTACCCATCCTGATCTTGACGCACGTATAGCCCGTATGGAGGACCGTGCCACAAAAGAGGGTATTGCCAAGCCTGAATAATCAGTTAACAGAATCAATCAACAGCAAACCGGTGAAAGTATTTTCGCCGGTTTTTATTTTGCCGTGCGTGGCACCCGCTCGTAGCGGCGGTAAAGGATGTAGAGAAGAATGCAGCCTACCAAAGTGATCGGTGTTCCGACAAGTGAAGTGGCGTTGTAGCCGTAACCGGCGGCGATAACACGACCTCCGATCCATGCTGCGATAGCGTTTCCGGCGTTGTAGGCTATCTGTATGCATGCTCCCCCGAGCATCTCTCCACCTTTGGAATAGCCCACTATGGATGACTGCAACGGACTGCCTGAACCGAACAGGGCTGCAGTACCGAGCATCATCAGTATGATGGCCGCCCACTGATAGGATGCAAAAAAGAAAAATGCTACAAGTACCGCGATGCCTGATGCCTGTACGGCATAGGCAATGAACGCAGGCTTATAATGATCGCTGAGACGACCGGCGATAAGGTTGCCGGCAAACATGCCGAGGCCTGCAAGTATCATGATCCAGGACATGGCTGATATCGGGAATCCGGCCACATGAATCATCTGAGGCTCAATATAGCTGTACCAGCAATAGAAACCTATCTGTCCGAAAATCACGCCGCCGAATATAAGCCACGGTGGCAAGGTCTTGAGAAAATGAAACTGATCCTTGAAACCGCGGTCAGGCAATCCCGGCACCTGAGGTACCCAGAAGCGGATGGCGATGAATGCGGCAAGTCCGGCAGCAACCACAATCCAGAATGCTGCTCTCCACGACACTGTCTCCGTTATGAATGTGGCAAGCGGCACGCCGCCCAGGGTGGCCACCGTCATGCCGGCTATCATAAATGACACTGCACTTACTTCATGACCGGGACGGGCAAGCCGGCGTGCCACGATCGCACCGACTCCGAAATAGGCACCGTGAGGCAGGCCGGCAAGGAAACGTGAGGCAAGCATGGTCCAGAAGTTAGGTGAGATAGCGGTCAGCAGGTTGCCGATTACAATCATTGCGGCCAGTATCAGCATTATCAGCTTCAATGGCAGTTTGCGGGCAAACAGCAATGCCGGTGCACCGATACATACGCCTGTGGCATAAGCTGAAATCAGGTGACCGGCTTCAGTGATTGAGATGTTAAGATCGCTTGCGAGGGTACCTAAGATACCCATCATTGTATATTCCGTGATGCCCAGTGCAAATGTACCGAGCGCAAGTGCAAATAGTCCTTTATTCATAGGTAATAGTTAGAAACATGTTACTGAGTTATAACAACTCATAATGCTTACATGTTCTAACCTGTGTCGTTGTCACCGGCGTTCAGCCCTGTTGCGTAGGATCACGTCGACAAATGATTTGGGCAACACTACGTTGTATGAATCAACAGCCCGTTCAAATAGCGGAGCTATCTCCTCGTCGGTAAATCCGGCTATTCCGCATCCAATACGTGTGACAAGAAAAGTGGTCTGATCCCACTCCTCCGCCAGGTCCAAAAACTCATCCACGTATGGTTTTATTGTCTCGACACCTCCCTGCATGGTTGGGATGGCATAGGATTGTCCCTGCAAGCCGACACCTTGCCCCATTATGGCTCCGAATTTTAAAAATGCCACGGCAGCCGCGCCGCCGGTATGCATGCCGGCGAGATTGCTTCCGAATACAAAGATCTCATCCTCACCGAGCGAGGTAATATTTTCAGGAGTGTAGCGCTTTGCCATGATCGTCGTAGATTAATTGATGAAAAATCAAAGGTACTTATATTTTTTATTTTTTCCTAAACTTGCATAACATTTAAATTATGCATAATTATGAAGGAAATGAAAATTAAAGAGATCGTAGCCGAATGGCAAAGGGAAAAACGTGATTATGTCAAGGCCTCGACTTACGGAGCCTATATGTTTCTCGTAAACACACATCTTTTACCTGAATTTGGAGAGTATTCCCAACTGCCTGAATGTGCAGTGCAGCAGTTTGTGGTAAGAAAGATCAATGAAGGACTGAGCCGTAAGTATGTCCGTGATCTTGTGATGGTCCTGACGATGATACGCAGGTACGGAGTGAAACATGGATGGCTTGAATATGCCGACTGGGATATCAGGTATCCGACGGCTGTTACATCTTCGCTGCCCGTTGTTCTTACTGTGTCGGAGCACCGCAGGCTTATCAAGTATGTCCAGAACAATTTCAGCTTTCGTAATCTCGGTATCGGTATATGTCTGCTTACCGGAATGAGAATAGGGGAGATTTGCGCCCTACGGTGGAGTGATTTCAATCTTGCTACCTACACGGTGACTGTCAGCCGTACATTGAGCCGGATATATGTGTGTGACGATTCGGAACATCATACCAACCTGATCGTCGGGCATCCTAAAACCGCAAAATCACTGCGGGAAATACCGTTGGTAAAGCCGCTTGCCGACATTCTGAAGCCGCTGCTGAAGAAGGTTGACCGCAATGATTATGTGCTGTCCAACTCCACAATGCCGATTGAACCGCGTACCTACCGCAACTATTTTACAAGATTGATGAAGGAACTTGGATTCAGACATATCAAATTTCATGGATTGAGGCACAGTTTTGCAACACGCTGTATCGAGACCGGATGTGATTACAAGACTGTGAGCGCTCTGCTCGGCCATGCGAATATCTCGACAACGCTTAATCTCTATGTACATCCCAATATCGAGCATAAGAAAAGATGTGTCGATCGTGTGGCAAAGGCTATATGTCAATAAAAATCTCGGTTAAAATGTAGGAGTGCAAAATCTTTATTTGTAATTTCGCGGTTTAGCAGAAAAGTAACATCTATGGCAAAACAGAAATACTTCGGACTTACACCGGAGGAGGTTGAGAAAAGTCGACTCAGTCATGGAGTCAACATCCTCACCCCGGCGGTAAAAGAATCGACATGGCACAAATTTCTTGCTAAATTCAAGGACCCCCTGATTATTGTGCTGTTGATCGCAGGAGCTCTATCAATATGTATATCCTGTTACGAATACTGGTCACTGGATGGCGGAATGAGCGTATTTTTTGAGCCTGTGGGCATTTTTATCGCCATCATGCTCGCTACGGGGTTGTCGTTTTACTTTGAAAATAAAGCGGATAAAGAGTTCTCATTACTTAACACGGTCAATGACGACGAGCCGGTTCAGGTGATGAGAGCCGGCAATATCATGCTTGTGCCGCGGCGCGATGTTGTAGTTGGTGATATCGTGATGCTCAACACCGGTGATGAAGTTCCTGCTGACGGCGAATTACTGGAAGCGATGTCGCTCAATGTCGATGAGTCAAGTCTTACCGGTGAGCCGGTAGCTCATAAGACGGTTGTTGAAGCTGACTTTGATCCCGAGGCTACTTTCCCTTCCAATCACGTGATGCGCGGTACCAATGTAATGGAAGGCCACGGGGTAATGAGAGTGCTTACTGTCGGTGATGCCACTGAAAACGGTAAGGTATTCAAGGCTGCACAGATCGATAATAGCGTCAAAACTCCGCTCAACGAACAGCTTGACGGCCTTGGCAAGCTGATTTCATATATCAGTTATGCCATTGCCGGAGCTGTCGTGATAGGCCGTGTCATCATGTATTTTGTCAATATGGATTTCGAGTGGCTAAGTTTTGTCACCTACCTGTTGCAGACATTCATGATTGCGGTCACGCTGATTGTGGTCGCTGTCCCTGAGGGGTTGCCTATGGCGGTTACACTCAGTCTGGCTTACTCCATGCGGCGCATGCTACGGACCAACAATCTTGTCAGAAAAATGCATGCGTGCGAGACAATGGGTGCCACCACTGTGATATGTACGGATAAAACCGGAACATTGACACAGAACCGTATGCAGGTTTATCGGATTGATCTGTACGGTAATCCACCGGAAGAAGTGATATATGAAGGGCTTGCGGTAAATTCAACCGCCGAGCTTGACATGACCGATATCTCGGCACCGAAAGCTATCGGAAATCCTACGGAAGGTGCACTGCTGTTGTGGCTGAATGCACATGGCAAAGATTACCGCACACTTCGTGCCGGGGCTACCGTAGTAGAGCAGCTTCCGTTCTCGACTGAGAGAAAATATATGGCGACCGTTGTCGATTCGCCCTCCGGAGAGCGGATTCTCTATGTAAAGGGTGCGCCGGAGATCATTGCCGGTCTATGTAGCGTCTTGCCTGATGGTGTCACCCGTAAGGAAATTGATGCCCAGCTCCTGGCATATCAGGAACAGGCCATGCGTACGCTTGGATTTGCCTATCAGATACTTCCTGCCGGCGCTCATGCCATAGCCGATGGAAAGGTCGTAGTCGATCATCTGACATTCTTAGGTATTGCCGCAATCAGTGATCCTGTGCGTGTGGATGTGCCTGACGCCGTGCATGAGGTAATCGATGCCGGTATAAAGATCAAGATTGTCACCGGCGATACTCCGGGGACAGCCAAGGAGATCGGACGGCAGATCGGATTGTGGGATGACGCGCATGACGGCGACAGAAATGTGATAACCGGTACTGAATTTGCCGCCCTGAGCGATGAGGAGCTGCGGGAGCGTATCGGTGACATCAAGATAATAGCGCGTGCGCGTCCTATGGATAAAAAACGCCTTGTAGAGACACTTCAGGCCCTGAATGAAGTGGTGGCCGTGACCGGTGACGGGACAAACGATGCTCCCGCGCTTAAAAGTGCCCATGTCGGCCTTTCGATGGGCGACGGCACATCCGTAGCCAAGGAAGCGAGCGATATAACAATCATTGATAATTCATTCTCGTCAATAGGACGTGCCGTGATGTGGGGACGTTCGCTCTATCAGAATATCCGACGTTTCATCATCTTCCAGATGGCTGTCAATGTGGCTGCATGTCTTATCGTGCTTGTCGGATCGTTCATGGGAATGCAATCACCGTTGACGGTTACCCAGATGCTATGGGTCAATCTGATTATGGATACCTTTGCGGCAATGGCGCTGGCCGCGTTGCCTCCGTCACGAAGTGTGATGCATGACAAACCGCGCAGCCGCTCGGAGTTTATCATCAATCGTCCGATGTGTAATTTTATCTTCGGTACCGGATTGGCCTTTTTCGTGCTGTTGGTAGTATTTCTGCTTTATCTTGAACATACTCCGCTCACATCCCTGACGCAGATCGGTCATCTTCCGATCGGGGAGAATACAGGACTGTCGCCTTACGAGCTGTCACTGTTCTTTACGGTGTTTGTATTCCTTCAGTTCTGGAATATGTTCAATGCGCGTGCGTTTGCTACCGGTCAGTCAGCTCTTCACCTTAAAGGATGTGGAGAATTCGGGACGGTTGCCACGCTGATTTTCGTAGGGCAGATCCTTATTGTTACATTCGGCGGCGGATTTTTTAATGTAGAACCGTTGAAGCTGACTGACTGGATCATAATTATTGTTTCTACTTCACTGGTGCTATGGATTGGTGAGATAATGCGATTAATTCACAAGAAATGAATAAAATGCTGCTTATTGTCGATCCGCAGATCGACTTTATCACAGGGACATTGCCTGTCCCCGGCGCTGAGGAGGCTATGAACAGTCTTGCCCGGTATATCGATGCCAATGGCGGTGAATACCTCCATATAGCCGTTACAGCTGACTGTCATCCGATGAACCATTGTTCGTTTGACATTAACGGCGGTCAGTGGCCGCGCCACTGTGTTGAAGGTTCGGTAGGTGCTGCGATATGGCCTGCACTAATGAAGAGTCTGTACAAATATGCGCCCATAGTGACTCTGCACTATAAGGGCCGTATTCCTGAACGTGAGGAGTACTCGATACTGATGAATACGGATGAGGGGAGTCGGCTGGATGAAATCATTGCGTCTCTGTCGATCGACCGGATAGATATATGCGGTATCGCCGGTGATGTATGTGTGGCATCTACACTGCGCGATGCCATGACCCGCTGGGGAACCGGAATCCTGTCGGTACTGGAGCAATTCAGCCCTTCACTTGACGGTGGTAAATGTCTGGCAGAACTAAATGACCATTTATCGAATAGTATAAATCAAAAAAAATACTAAAAATACGATTCTGGTTGATTGAAAATAAGATTTATTTGTAAATTTGTATAATTATTTGGTTAAACACGGGAAACTTTAGTTTACGTTGAAATTAAATTTAGCTTAGATTTAATAAATTATGGAAACAATTGTCAAGAAAAGAGGCGGCCGCAGACCAGGCGCCGGGCGTAAAAAATCAACTGTAAAGCGTTATGGATTTAACGCACCTGCACCTGTACATGCAGTCCTTGAGCAAGTGGACAGCATAACAGACTTTATTTGTGAGGCTGTGTTGAAGCACGGTCACGATAAGGGTCTTTGCTGAAATGCACCGTCCCATTCACCTCATATCGCTACCGAAAGTAGAGGATGACCGCGGCAATCTGTCGTTTTTGCAGTCTCCTGAACAACTGCCGTTTGAACTTAGGCGTACTTATTGGATATATGATGTTGCCGGCGGTAATTCCCGTGAAGGACACGCATTTCGTGAGCAGGAAGAGGTGATTGTGGCTCTGTCAGGTTCTTTTGATGTTGTACTGCATGACGGTATCGGATATCAGCGCTATCATCTGGACCGATCCTATTGCGGGCTGTATGTTCCACCTATGACATGGCGTATAATAGAGAATTTCTCTACTAATTCCGTGGCTTTGGTGATGTCATCTACTTTGTATGATGAGTCTGACTATATAAGGGATTTTAAAGATTTCTTACATGAAAAGATATCCCTTTCTTGATTTGTCAACAGTAAATGCCCGTTACAGCGATGCTTTGAAAGAGGCATGCTCTCGGGTGATTGACAGCGGCAGGTATATAGGAGGCTCGGAAGTATCTGGCTTCGAGAGCCGGTTATCAAAGTATGTGGGCTCGGGCTATGCTGTAGGCGTGGCCAACGGACTTGATGCCTTAAGGCTGATACTTAGAGCTTACATCCAACTGGGTTGCTTTAAGCAGGGTGATGAAGTTATTGTTCCGGCCAACACATTTATTGCAACTGTGTTGGCCGTGACTGATTCCGGGCTTATCCCGGTATTTGTCGACCCTGACATAGTGACTCACAATATTGACGTAGCGTCAGTTGCCGGGGCTGTCACTCCGCGCACATGTGCCGTTATCGCGGTGCACCTCTACGGGCTGTCGGCCTACACCCCGGAGCTGGCCGAATATTGTCGCCTGCATGCGCTGAAGCTTATCGAGGATAGCGCACAGGCCATAGGCGCTGAAGCGTCAGGCTTTATGTGCGGTCATCAGGGCGATGCTGCGGCTTTCAGCTTTTATCCTACAAAAAACATGGGTGCTCTCGGCGACGGTGGAATGGTTACAACCGATGATGCTGAATTAGCTGAGACGGTAAGGATATTGGCCAATTACGGCAGCCGAAGCCGTTACGAGAATATCATGGAAGGGCTTAACAGCCGGCTTGATCCCATACAGGCCGCCATGTTGTCGGTAAAACTTGACCATATAGACGCTGAGAATGCAGGACGGCGTGAGTTGGCTGCCATATATGACAGGACAATAGATAATAGCCATGTCATAAAGCCTGTTGAACCTTCAGGATACCGTCATGTCTATCATCAGTATGTGATAAGAAGCGACAACCGTGAGCGATTCCGCCGATATCTGGCTGACAATGGCGTGGAGACGGATATTCATTATCCTGTACCGCCTCACCGACAGCCATGTTATGCGCGTTATGCTTCTGTTGCGCTTCCGGTGGCCGAGCGGCTTGCCTCGGAGGTTGTAAGTCTGCCGATAAGCCCGGCTTGTACTTCACCTGCTGATGCCAGGGAGATTGCGGATATTATTAACCGGTATAAATAACATATCCATGCGTACAACATCTGTAGATGATTGCAAGATCATATTCCCGGAAACCTTTTCCGGAGGTCGAAACGGCAGGTTGTCGATTATCCAGAATGACGGTTCTGCACCTTTCGATGTGAAGCGGGTGTATTTTATTTATGATGTGCCGGGAGGTGAGAGCCGAGGTGGACATGCTCATCGCAGGCTGCATCAGCTTATAATCGCTGTAAGCGGCAGCTTCACCGTTACTCTTGATGATGGAACCCGTCAGCGGCAGGTAATGCTTAACCGCCCGAATATGGCTTTAGAGATAGTCCCGGGTATATGGCGGACGGTAGAGGATTTTTCATCCGGTGCTGTGTGTCTGGTATTAGCCTCTGAAAAATACGAAGAGGCGGACTATATCCGCCTCTATGATGAATTTATCGAACTTAAACAACAGCATTAAAGCATTTTGAGCGCTGCTTCGTAGTCAGGTTCGTTAGTAATCTCTTCCACCAGTTCACGGTAGATCACATTACGGTTTTCGTCAAGAATGATAACCGCACGTGCGAGAAGTCCTTTAAGAGGGCCGTCAATAAGTTTCACGCCATATTTTTCAGCGAATTCGGGAGAGCGGAATGCCGATGCCGGATATACATTCTCAATACCTTCGACGGTGCAGAAACGCTGCATAGCGAAAGGCAGATCGACAGATATACATAATACAGCGGCATTTTTCTTGTCTGCAGCTTTTTCATTAAACTTACGTACACCTGTTGCACATACCGGAGTGTCAAGGCTGGGGAATATGTTAAGCACCATCTTCTTGCCTGCGAAATCATCACGGGTGATATCCTTCAGGTCCATACCGGTGAGGGTAAATTCGGGGGCCTTTTCACCAACTGCGGGGAGCGTGCCATAAGTGTGGCAGGCATTTCCGCTAAAATAAACTGTTTCCATAATAATTTTATTTTGCTATTAATACTACTTTCTGTATAACAGCTGAGGAGAGGTTATTGTTGTACCCGAGTACAACATCGCTGACTATTCCGTCAGGACGTGTAATTATGGTGACGGGGAAGGATCCCGCACCGCAGTCACGTGCAAGTGACTTGGCGTTGATCAGCAGATGTTCACCCGGATTTACCTCCGGTACAATGTGTTCTATCTCGTCGATATTGGTGCCTACGAAGGCCCATATCACATCGGCATTAACAGGGAGATTGTCTACGGCATTCCGGATATCCTTGACGGTGGGAGCCGCGAATGAGGAACTGGCATCGATCAATACCACCAGCGTGACGTTACGGAACTTGTCACCGGCCTGACGTGAATAGCGTTCGCCGGTAGTGGTGGGTAATGCGAAAGAGGGGAGTCGCTGGCCGGGAAGATTTTCAATGGCATAATTGCTTTCGCGGTATTTTTCGAACGCATCGGGATATGTCTCACGCAATGTTTCCTCGCTTATAGCCTGACACCCGGCTTCAGTGCTTATGTCTGAATAGCGCGCGGTGATGGTCTGCTCGGCCAGGGCACCGGGATTATTCTCAAGTTCCACAAATACAGGCATTCCGGAAGTCTTATCGAATACATATAAAAACTCCTTGCATGTCGTGCCATGCAGTTCCATAATACCGTCTACGGCAATCACTTTCTGTCCATGGATGAGCGTGTCAGGATGCAGTTTATATTTGTATTCTTCAGGATTGGACGCTATCAGGGTCAGTTCGTCAGCGATAAACTGGGGAAGTAACGAGGCAAACTGAGCCTGAATCTGTATGCCGGGAAGGGCTTTTACTCCATTATGAGGCCTGAAGGGAATTGAATCCCAGTCATAATGATACTCCTGCATGCGTTCTCCACGCATAATGTAGGCATTTCCGGCAAAGTAGGCGTTGAAGCCGTGACTGTTGCCATCGACTCCTTCCAGAGTCCAGTCGATAAGATAATCACAGGGAGCCAGGGTGTCATCAGGATTATTTACAGAGGTGAGCTTAAGTGAATAATTCACATCAGCCTGGAGAGACATCAGCACCTCGTAATCAACATTTGCCTTGAAGCAATCGACATTTTTCAGCGTCTCTATAACCCCGTCTATTCCATGAGCATAACCGCTCAGGGAATAGAAAAGGATTATCAATGCTGACAATCTAAATTTCCCATTCATAAATAGATAGTTGTAACGTTCAATTAATTAACGTCGGGATGCTCTCAAAAGTTTATCATACGTTGAAGCGGAAGTGCATTATATCTCCATCCTGCACGACATATTCCTTACCCTCGACACCGAGTTTTCCGGCTTCCTTAACTCCACTCTCTCCTCCGAGGGCCACATAATCGTCATACTTGATGACCTCAGCGCGGATAAAGCCTTTTTCGAAATCGGTGTGGATGATACCGGCACACTGTGGAGCCTTACTGCCGCGCATGAATGTCCATGCACGCACTTCATCCGGACCGGCGGTGAAATATGTCTGGAGGTCTAGAAGAGCATAGGCGGCACGGATAAGTCGACTTACGCCGGATTCTTCCAGCCCTATTTCGTTAAGGAATTCCTGACGCTCTTCCCAGGTATCGAGTTCTGCGATGTCGGCCTCAGTCTGAGCTGCGACTATCAGCAACTGCGCCCCTTCGTCCTTTATGGCTTCACGCACGGCGTCAACATAGGCATTTCCGTTTACGGCCGAAGCGTCATCGACATTACATACATAGAGTACAGGCTTATTGGTGAGTAGGAAAAGCTCTTTTGCAAATTTGCGCTCATCTACACTTTCGAAAGTAACCGATCGGGCAGGTTTACCCTGATCAAGTGCTTCCTTGAAGCGGCACAGTACTTCATACTGGAGCTTCGCATTCTTGTCGCCACCGGTCTGGGCCTGCTTCTGTGTTTTTGCGATACGTGCCTCAATTGTTTCAAGATCCTTGAGCTGGAGCTCATAGTCAATTATCTCCTTGTCACGTACAGGGTCAACGCTTCCATCGACATGGGTGATATTGTCATCGTCAAAACAGCGGAGCACATGGATGATGGCATCGGTCTCACGGATGTTGGCCAGGAATTTGTTTCCGAGACCTTCACCTTTGCTGGCGCCTTTTACAAGACCGGCAATATCGACGATCTCCACTGTTGCCGGAACCACGCTACGGGGCTGGCACATCTCTACGAGCTTGGTGAGACGGTCGTCAGGTACTGTGATGACGCCGACATTAGGCTCGATAGTACAGAAAGGAAAATTTGCTGACTGCGCTTTTGCATTTGACAGACAGTTAAAAAGGGTAGACTTGCCGACATTCGGAAGTCCTACTATTCCGCATTGAAGTGACATAATAATCAGTTTAAATTTTAGAACTACAAATTTACACAAATAATCCCGTACAACGGTGGCGTGACGGGATAAAAATGAAACAGCCGGTCAAGTGACCGGCTGTTATAGGTTTTGTCATGTGTAATCAGTCAACCTGAATTACAAGGTAGTTTGAAAGACTCCAGAACTTCTCGGGGTCAGTGATCTTGATTACCTTTGTTCCGCCTTCATCCTGAATGGTGTAGGAGTCAGCCGGCATATTGGTCGAGATTTTTGCTTTCTTGGCATGTGTAGGAATTGAACGCAACTCGCGTTTGTCAGCTTTTGTAAAGTAGCTCTGCTGGAAGTCAGCCTGCATAAGCTTTGTCTTGCGAAGGAAGCCGGTTTCTATAATTTTAGCCTCCTTGAGCTCTTTCTTCGTACCGATTGCGTAATAGCAGATATTCAATTCGTCCACAGCAGTGCGTGTTGCCTGCTCAGCATCTGCAAGCTCCTGGGTGGTAGTAGCCACGGTGGTGTTGAGCGAGTCAATCTTGTTGTCAAGGTCATTGATCTTTATCTTTGCTGCGGCAAGATCATTGCGCAGGGTAGATATCGTAGTCTCCTGATTGGCGATTTCGGCACGCAGGTTGTCGATAGTCTTCTGCAGGGTGGCATTATAGCCCTGAGAATTCTTCAGCTTAGCCTCAAGATCGGCGAGTCGCTCGCTACGTTCGTGGAGGGCTGCCTGAATAGCCATCATGTCATTCTTGATCTGCTCTTTGCGTGACTGTGACTCGGCAGTGAGATTGCTTGTGTTGCCAAGGATCTTCTCGAGATCCTTGATCTGGTTCATACCATCGGTAATATCGTTGAGCAGAGACAGCAGGCTATCCTGATTGGCGAGGGCTACGCGGAGCGAGTCGCTTGTCATTTCGTTTGCAGCCTCAAGGCTTTTTACCTTTCCGCCGTCACATGCTGTAAACAGCAACATTCCTGAAGCCATCACTGTGGCAAATTTAATCAGTTTCATATCTGTGTAGAGTTTAATTTTCCTCATTTTCCGTATCGTCATCATCCTGACGATATTTGTTACGGTGAGTGCGCCGTACATTACGATCGCTTTTCCCACTTACAACAATAACGATTTCACCTTTCGGATTGTTCGCAGAAAAGTGTTCGACAAGTTGTTTCAGTGAACCGGAGACTGTGGAATTGTGCAATTTTGAGATTTCACGCGACACGGATGCCTCGCGGTCATCGCCACACACTTCCGCAAGCTGCTGCAATGTCTTGACCAGACGTAGAGGAGATTCATATAGGATAAATGTGCGGGAATCGGCTGCCAGTTCTTCCAGACGGGTGGCGCGGCCCTTTTTTGCAGGAAGAAATCCTTCAAATACAAATCTGTCGCATGGCAATCCTGAATTGACAAGAGCGGGGATAAGTGCGGTAGGGCCAGGAAGTGTCTCCACGTCAATGCCGTTACGACGGCACTCGCGTACAAGCATGAAGCCCGGATCAGATATTCCAGGAGTGCCGGCATCGCTTATCAGTGAAATTGTCATACCGCCAAGTAATTTTTCAACAACACCGGTACATGCCGTGTGTTCATTGAATTTATGATGACTCGCCGTGGGAACATCAATGCCGAAGTGCTTCAAGAGTACCGCGCTTGTGCGGGTGTCCTCGCAAAGGATCAGGCTGCTGCCGCGCAATGTCTCTATCGCTCTCGGCGACATATCACCGAGATTGCCTACCGGAGTGGGAACGATATATAGCTTTCCGCTCATTTTCCCTGAAAATGCTGTTCGATTATTTTCAGAAATTCAATGACTTCCGGCATCGTTCTGTCCCATTCGAGATCGGTGTAGAAATAGTCGAGAGCTTCCGAGTATGACGGCATAGCCTCGACAAGATTCAAGGTGTCGGTCATCATGGTGTCGCTGTTGCCAAACAATTCACGGCGGAACCGGAAACGGTCATTAAGCGAAAAGGCTTTTTTCAAGTCGCGTGAATAGGCTCTCGCTAATTTTTCGTCAAGGCGCAACACCGATGGCCCTTCGGTTGCAGGAGTAGCCGGGGCATCAACCGCCTT
>CAZIPQ010000016.1:0-7064 GCA_964541165.1 uncultured Muribaculum sp. | reverse complement strand
TCAGTTGCCAGATCGTGATGTTCCGGCATAGGAAGCGGATCCAATTCAGGAGTTTCTTCTTCGACAGGGGCAACCGGTTCTATTTCAGAAGCCTGCATGGTCGGCTCGGTTGTTCCGGCTGTCTCAGGCAGGCCTTCGCGCAATGCATTTATTTTTTCTCCGATCATTGACCAAACTTGTGCGGGAGTGTCATCACCACGGTGCAGGGCAAGATACAGCAATCCCTCCAGTTCGTAATTCAATGTTATCAGTTCCTCGATATTGGCTTTCATGGGGCGTAACAAATTTGAAACATATCGCAAAGATAATCAATCGTTGCAATAATCCCATTATACAGGCGTTAAAAGTTTATAGAGATATCAGAATGATCCGACCATTACTTTATCATATAGCAGCAATCTTTGTCATCATTTTGTCAGCCCCCTGCATACATGCCGCAGTGCATATTCACGGCAAGGTATATGACAGTGACAATAACCCGTTGGAATTTGTCACGGTGAGGGTAAGTGGGACTCCAGTCGGAACCACTACTGACATGAAAGGCCAATATTCAATTTCAGTGGCTGAACGTGACACCCTTATAGTGAAATTTACATGTATAGGCTACAAGGAGGTTGAACGTAAGCTGATTGATGCAAAAGGGGATGTCACTCTCAATCAGATGTTGCAGCTCAATGCCCGGGAACTGAATGAAGTGGAGTTTGCCGAGTACAAGCGGCAACTTGACGGCATGCAGGATGTCGACGCCAAGGCCTACCGTGGCGCGCCGGATGTGTCGGGCGGAAGTATCGAGTCACTGATTACCACAATGGCCGGTGTGA
Source organism: uncultured Muribaculum sp. (assembly GCA_964541165.1). Classification (GTDB taxonomy): domain Bacteria; phylum Bacteroidota; class Bacteroidia; order Bacteroidales; family Muribaculaceae; genus Muribaculum. The sequence goes on along the minus strand of CAZIPQ010000016.1, from coordinate 6,243 downwards.
CCGGAGCCAATGAGCTTTCTTCGCAATATTCCGTACGCGGAGGCTCTTATGATGAAAACGGGTTATATATCAACGGCATGGAGATTTACCGTCCGCAGCTCGTCACGTCCGGCGAGCAGGAAGGACTTAGCGCCATAAATCCTGATATGGTCGACAGGGTACAGTTTTCCACCGGAGGATTTTCTGCGGAATACGGTGACCGGATGTCATCGGTACTTGATATCACGTATCGTCGTCCCGAGCATTTTGAAGGCTCTTTAACCGCCGGTCTGATGGGCGGTTCTCTTGCGTTGGGACAGTCTTCGGGCCATTTTTCCCAGCTCCACGGATTGCGTTACAAGCGCACCACGTCAGTGCTCGGCACTCTTGATACTAAAGGTGAGTATGATCCCTCATTCTTCGATTACCAGACCAATATCAATCTGCGGCTTAACCGCGTGTGGAGCGTATCGGTGCTCGGTAATGTCGCCATCAACGATTATCGGTTCAATCCGGTCAACCGTGTGACGTCATTCGGTACTGCTGAGGATGCGAAGCAGTTTACCGTGTATTTTGACGGCGGGGAAAAAGACCGCTTTTCAACTCTCGTCGGAGGTATTGCCTTGCATCACACACCTGACCGCAACAGTGATTATACGCTGCTTGCATCCGGTTTCCGAACCGACGAGCTTGTCACCTACGATATAGCAGGGGAGTATTGGCTTGATCAGGCCGGAACTTCAGGCAGCGACGGGATCGGAGGCGAACTCGGAGTAGGCCGCTATCAGGAGCATGCACGTAACCGTATCAAGGCGTCGGTCGTATCACTGTCATTCCGCGGAAATAACCGCAGAGGGAATCATAGCTGGTCGTATGGACTGACCGGTAGCTGCCAGTCGGTATATGAGCGTACACGTGAATGGGAGCTGAGGGACTCCGCAGGCTATTCACTCCCGTCGTGGGGTGAAAATCTGGAAATGATTTATCAGCTTACGTCACGTCAGGATGAGAAGTCGGTACGCGGGGCTATGTTTGTTCAGGATGCTTTCAGGACTACGCTCTCTTCCGGTTATCTCGCCGTAAACGCCGGTATTCGAATGAGCTACTGGAACTTCAATAAAGAGCTGCTTGTAAGCCCGCGAGTATCGGTGTCGTTCATGCCAAGCGCTGCCGACAACTGGGTATTGCGTGCCGCGGCCGGTATGTACTATCAGTCTCCGTTTTATAAGGAATACAGGCGTATCGAGGATTCTTTTATTGTCTTGAACCGGGATATAAAGTCTCCGCGCAGCCTGCAACTCCTGCTCGGTGCCGATTATGGCTTTCGTATGCTTAACCGGCCATTTCGCTTCACTGCAGAGGCTTATGGAAAACTGTTGTCACGTCTGATACCGTATGAGGTAGAGAACCTAAAGGTAGTCTATGAGGGTGTTAATGCCTCGTCAGGTTATGTGGCAGGAGTTGATATGAAACTGTTTGGACAGTTTGTCCCAGGAAGTGATTCATGGATAAGCATGTCGCTGATGAAGAGCAATGAGCGGCTGAATGGAGTGAATGTGCCTCGCCCCAATGACCGTCGCTATTCATTCGGACTGTATTTTACCGACTATTTTCCAGGTATACCTGATCTGAAAATAAATCTCCGCGGAGTGTTTTCCGACGGCTTGCCTGTTACGGCTCCTCGTACTTCGCGTGATAAAGGCTATTTCCGTACACCGGCTTACAAGCGTGTTGACATAGGTGCTTCGTATGCTCTCCTTTCGCCCGATAAGCATCGGAATACCGGGATCGGTCGTTATCTTAAGGCGGTGTGGCTTGGTGTGGACTGTTTCAACCTGTTTGATATCGCCAATGTGAGCGGCTATTACTGGGTGACGGATGTGAACGATGTGCGTTATGCCGTGCCTAATTACCTGACACGCCGTCAGATCAATGTCCACTTTACCATCGACTTCTAACGCAAGCGGTTTATCGCTTCGAGCATCTGCACCAGTTCGCTGCGAATATTCATCAGCCGGTCTACTGCCGCGGCATAACGTGCCACTCCTGCAGGATTGTTGTTGAGCTGCTGCTTGGCAGCCTCGATTTTGAGCCCTTTGATCTTTACGAGGTAATGGATCATCTTGACGCGCTCCACATCACCGGCGCGATAGAGGCGACGCCCACGGCCTCCGCGTTGTGGCCGGAGTATTGAAAACTCCTGTTCCCAATATCGCAGAGTCGATACCGGTATGCCTATCATGTCGGCTACTTCGCCTATTCGATAATATCGTTTGCTTAGTTCCTCGCGCTCTTCTTCCATTTCTTTTGCGTATCAGTCCATCACATGGCCGGCATTCTCAGCCTGTCGTATGAGTTCGTCATATTCTTCAGGAGTGATATCCATGAAGTAATAGTTAATAGGATTTTGATGCTGTCCGTGATGCAGCACTTCATAATGCAGATGGTAACCGGTAGCCTTGCCGGTGGCTCCGACATGACCTATGAGATCGCCGCGCTTGATCGGCTGTCCCGGCTTTACAAGCATTTTATCAAGATGCGCGTATCGGGTTATATATCCGTAACCGTGATCTATCTCAACCATATTGCCGTATCCGCTTTCCCAGCCTGCAGTCAAGGCCTTTCCGTCGGCTGTGGCGTATACTGGAGTACCTCGGTCAGCGGCAAAATCAAGACCCGAATGAAAACGGCTGGTGCCGTATATAGGATCCACACGATACCCGTAGCCTGATGCCATCTGCTTCATGTGGTCACGTGATATTGGCTGGATTGCCGGGATATGTGACAACCTGTCAGTGTTGTCATATGCCAGCTGCCGTAACTCGTCATAAGACCGGATCTGGGTATAGAGCATACGGTCAAGCAGATCGATACGCCTTGTCAGACTTTTGATCAATCCTGCATCTTCCAATGAATTCAAGGCATTATACCGGGCCTCATTGTCGAGACCGGCAAAACGCTGTGATGCCGATACTCGCTCGGCTCCCATTATGACACGGTAGAGATTGTTGTCACGCAGGGCTATGTCGTCCATTATATCTATAGCTGCGTCAAGGCGGCGGCCGATTATGTCAAGCTGAGTACGGAGCTCCGCATTCTCTTTTCGCAAAGCCTTTTCACGTGGAGTGTCTACGAGCATATATATTATCGCAACAAGTGCGCAGCAGCCTGTCAGGCTGATGGCCGATTTCTGCAGCACGTTCCAGATACGTTCCTTCATTGAAGGGAACACGCGGTCGTATGTATCGGTGGCTGAATTATAGCGATAGAATACTTTTTTGCTCATATATCCGCAAAATTAACAAAAATAGGGCGAGATTACAAAAATCTCGCCCTATTATGTTGAATTGTGATTGTCAATTACATAGCTTCGATGCGCTTCATGTTGGCCTCGTCATTGAGGTCATAGTAAAGACGACGGAGAAGGTTACGGGCCTCGCTCTCATTTTCTTCATCAAGCATAGCTTTTTCAAGGTAGGGAGCAGCCTCGCGCAGCATCGGGTCGATCTTCTCATCACGGAGCTTGTTGTACTCAGCGGCGCCAAGTTCAGCATTCTCCTCTGAAATGGTAAGAGCCTGTGCGTAGATGGTGCGGCCAAGGTCAAGAGAAGCCTTTGCGTAATCAGGATTGAGGGCTACAGCCTTCTCAAATGACTTGCGGGCGTTGTCGTAATCTTTCTTGCTGAAATAGAGTGCGCCGTAAACGTCATAGAGCTCGGGATTGTCAGGAGTCAGAGCGATTGACTTCTCGAGCAGGCTCTGAGCTTCGTCATACTTCTCGTTGTTGATCTTGTCATTGATGATAATGTTAAGATACTTGGAGATAGAGTCACCGTAGAGCTCGTTGGCCTTCTCGGCATACTGGATAGCGCGGGGATTGTCCTGATTCTGTACTGAAACGCTGATAGCGTAGTCAAAGAGGGCGGGATCCTGTACATAACCGAGCTCGATAGCCTTGTCAAATGCGCTGAGAGCTACAGGGAGCTGATCTGACTGCCATGCTGCGAGACCTTCGAAATAGTAGATCTGGCCGAGAGTGGCATTGTCAGGAGCAGGGGGCATCATTTCACCGAGTGACTTGTTGAAAGGCATGGTCACGTAGATGTTCCATACGGTGTAGGCATTCTTGTAGTCCTTCTCGTCCCAGAGGAGCTGACCTGCTGACAGATACTGATTGTGATTCTCTTTCAGCTTTTTGGCCATATCCTTTGAATATTTGGTCTTTACCTTGGGAGTGCCATCCTTTTCAAGTTTGGGAGCGCCGTTCTTGTCAACTTCCACAACTGTGTCAAGGGGGAATGCGGTCATGAAGTAGTTATAACCGTCGATAAGAGCCTGACCCATCTTGATGGGATCAGCAGCCTGACCAACAGCTTTCTTCTTGAACATGTCATCATAGTCGCCAAACTCGATGTTGCCGGCTACAAACCATGTCTGAGCGTCAGACTTGGTTTCAGGATTGGTGAGCGCGGGGGCCAGTTGCTTACGAGCGGCAGCATAGTCGGCGTTGTAGCCTTTGGCCTTTCCTTCCACTTCTTTTACCAGGCTCTTCTGGGCCGATACACCGGCAGCAGTGAGCAGGCAGATACCTAAGATAAATAACTTTTTCATAAAAAGTAGGTTAAGTAAGTAGTATTTGGTTATTGTAAATTATTCTTCGCTGTCATTTTCGATTTCTTCATCTCCCGCTTCCTCATCGGGCTCGTCCGGAGTGTTGTCGACAGGCAGGGCAGTCTGTTCGCCCTCGTCGAGCAGTACATCTTCGTCGATTTCCTCTTCAGGATCCGAGTCCACGCAGCATACCGATGCGATCTCATCGTTACGTTTCTCCAGGTTGATGAGTCGTACACCCTGAGTAGCACGTCCCTGAACGCGGATGTCAGCAGCCTTGATACGGAGAGTTATGCCTGACTTGTTGATAATAACAAGGTCATTGTCATCGTTTACGCTGTCAATGGCTACCAGTGATCCGGTCTTGTCGGTGACATTGATGGTCTTGACGCCCTTACCTCCGCGGTTGGTGATACGGTAATCTTCAAGGAGCGAACGTTTGCCGTAGCCCTTTTCCGAAATTACCATTACGTTGTTCTGGGTGTCAGGCTCCATACATATCATACCGATCACTTCGTCATCATCACCGTCAAGTGTCATGCCGCGTACGCCGGTTGACACACGTCCCATTTCACGAACTTTATTCTCGGGGAAGCGTATGGCACGGCCGTTACGGTTGGCAAGCAGGATGTCGCTGTTGCCGTCGGTAAGCTCGACGCCGATAAGCTGATCACCCTCGCGTATGATGATAGCGTTGACGCCGTTGGCACGTGGACGAGAATATGCTTCAAGTGATGTTTTCTTGATGATGCCGCGCTTGGTGGCGAATACAAGATTGTGAGAGGTAACGAAGTCCTTATCATCAAGCTGCTTGGTGCAGATAACTGCATTGACCTCGTCGCCGGCCTCGATATTGAGCAGATTCTGGATTGCACGTCCCTTGCTGTTCTTGGCCATTTCGGGAAGTTCGTAAACCTTGAGCCAGTAACAGCGTCCGCGCTGGGTGAAGAAGAGCATATAATTGTGCATCGAGGCGGTATAAATGTGCTCGATGAAGTCTTCGTCGCGTGTATCGCTGCCTTTTGATCCTACGCCACCGCGGTTTTGCGCGCGGAATTCGCTCAGCGGAGTACGCTTGATGTAGCCCATGTGGGAGATGGTGATGATCATGTCATCATCGGCATACATATCTTCATCGTTAAATTCGCCGGCTGCGTAGTTGATGTCGGTCTTTCGGGCGTCGCCAAACTTGTCGCGTACCTCGATGAGCTCTGACTTTATCAGTTCGCGGCACTCGTGCTCGTCTGACAGGATAAGGTTCAGACGTGCTATGAGGGCCTGTATCTCGTCATACTGCTGATGCAGCTTCTCCTGCTCGAGATGGGCGAGGTTACCGAGACGCATTTCCACGATTGCCTGAGTCTGTGCCTCGGTCAGATCAAAGCGTGCGGCCAGTTTCTCACGGGCATCCTCACGAGAATCTGCTGCACGGATTATATGTACCACCTCGTCGATATTTTCCGAGGCAATGATAAGACCCTCCAATATGTGGGCACGCTCCTCGGCCTTGCGCAACTCGAAGCGTGTGCGGCGTACCACCACGTCATGACGGTGGGCTACGAACGCTTCAAGGATCTGCTTCAGGTTAAGTGTTTTCGGACGACCGTTTACGATGGCTACGTTGTTTACACTGAACGAAGCCTGCATCTGGGT
>CAZIPQ010000015.1:0-26605 GCA_964541165.1 uncultured Muribaculum sp. | reverse complement strand
AGGGTGGTAACGGTGTAGTTGTGGTAACTACCAAGAGCGCCAAGGAAGGCAAGACTACTGTCAGCTTCAACGGTTCGCTCACCTGGAGCCACATCACCAAGCAGCTCGATCTTATGGACCCCTACAACTTCGTGGACTATCAGTATGACCGTATCGTAGGTACTTCTACCCGCTCTACTCAGGCCAAGAAGTTCCGCTTCAACTTCGGTAACCCCTACGACATGAGCCAGTACGCATTCCTCCCCAACCATGACTGGCAGGATGAGGTGATGGGCAACACCCCGATGAGCTACTCGGCCAACGTGTCGATAGGTGGCGGTACCGAAAACACCCGTTACAACATCTCTATCACCCAGAGCGAAGACAAGGGTATCATCTTGGGTTCAGGCGTACGCCGTACCAACATCAACACCAAGATCAACTCCAAGCTCGGCAAGAACCTTACATTCACCTTCAACCCCAAGATGACCTATCGTCGTGACGAGGGCGAGGGTGGTAGCCACGTAGGTACCGGCGGTATCATCGACGTGCTCCTTTACCGTCCTACCAACGGTCTGCGCGAGTTTGCCAACTGGGAAGAGGGCATCTTCGATGCTGACTCGGAGGCAGAGTTCACCTACACCAACCCGGTCAACGACATCAAGCGCAACCTTTATAAGAAGCACAACTACGACTTCACCAACCAGGCATCGCTCGAGTGGAAGCCTATCCAGGGCCTTACACTGCGCACCGAGGGCGCCTATAGCGTAGCCTTCAACCAGGTATCGGCTTTCTACGCCGTAGGTACTTCCGAGGCTCAGAACAACCGTAACCTGCCGGTAGCTTCAATCAGCAAGAAACAGACCGACAAGTATATCTGGACAACAACCGCCAGCTACGACTGGACCCTCAAGGACCGTCACAACTTCTATGCTCTTCTCGGTTATGAGATCCAGCACACTCAGGCTCAGTCCAACTTCATGCAGAACCGCTACTTCCCCCACGACATCACCGCCGACAAGGCGCTGTCAATGATGGGAATGGGCGAGAACGATCAGGCCATTTCAGGCAAGACCACTCCTACCCGCCTTCAGTCTTACTTCGGTCAGATCAACTACAACTACGATCACAAGTATCTTATCTCACTGACCGCTCGTGAGGACGGTACCTCATTCTACGCTCCCGGCTACAAGTGGGGCTTCTTCCCGTCAGTATCTGCGGGCTGGGTGATCAGCCAGGAGAAGTTCATGCAGGATATCACCTGGATCAACAACCTCAAGCTCCGTGCCGCTATCGGTAAGTCAGGTAAGAACCTTACCAAGGCCGACATGTGGAACTATGTTTACGACATGAGTTCATCAGGCGGTCCCGGTTTCGGTGAAGCTACCACCAACGGCGAGCTTTACTATGCGATGGACAGCTACATGCCCAATCCTCACATCAAGTGGGAGACTACCCTTACCCGCAACCTCGCCATCGACTGGTCAATGTTCAATAACCGCCTGACCATCACTCCCGAACTTTACTGGAACACCACCAGCGACCTGCTCCACCGCGTGACCATGCTTGACAACACCGGCTACCGCTACCAGTGGCAGAACATCGGTCAGATCACCAACAAGGGCTTCGAGCTCACCATCGACGGCACTATCCTCGAGAACCGTGACTATAGCCTCGGCGCTACATTCACCCTCGGCGCCAACAAGATGAAGGTTGACAAGCTCAACGGTACTGAAAACGAGATGGGCAACGAAGCACCCGCCTACATCAAGAACTACAACATGTACCGCCTCCAGGTAGGCAGCCAGGTAGGTCTTCTCTACGGCTTCGTATATGACGGTCTCTATTCACCCGACGAATTTACATTTGCCAACAGTAAAAACGTTGCTGAACCCCGTGACGGCCGCGATGAAGAGCACATGCCTCTCGAAGGCTATGGCAAGACCGTGATCAACAACGTCATCGGCGACTCCTATTCAGGTGTGGCAACCCTCCCCGGCAAGGTTAAGTTCAAGGACCTCAACGGCGACGGCGAGATCACTTCCGAAGACCAGCGCGTGATCGGCAACACTACTCCGAAGCTTCAGGGCGGTCTCTCGATCAACGGCCGCTACAAGAATATCGACCTTACCGCCAACTTCACCTACTTCCTCGACTTTGACGTGTACAACGCTACCGCCCAGGCCCTGTCATCAACCAGCAAGAGCATCAACCAGTGGCACAACGTACTCGCCGAGTTCGCTCAGGACCGCTGGCGCTACACTTACCGCAACGATCCCGAGAACCTCTATGCCAATATAAATAACGTAACTCCGCAGGAATATATCGACTACAACACCGGCGCTACCCGCTGGAACCCCGGTGACCTCGTGACCAACGTGCCGTTTGACTACTTCGTTGAGGACGCATCGTTCCTGCGCTGTACCGACATCACCGTAGGCTACTCCTTCCCCAGCCGCATCATCAACAAGATCGGTCTGTCGAAGCTGCGCTTCTACGGTTCGGTAAGCAACCTCTTCACCATCACCAACTATTCAGGCTATGACCCTGAGGTCGACGTGATGAGCGGTCTTAAACCGAGCTTCGACTACAACCGCTATCCCCGTTCACGCGGCTACGTAGTAGGTGTCAACGTAACATTCTAACCTTAAAATGAAATTAGCAACAATGAAACTACGCAATATACTTATAGCAGGTATTGCCGCCGTAGGACTGTCAGCTTGTTCAGATTACCTTGACGTGGAATCACCGTCAAAGTTTGAGACTGAATACGTATTCGGATCGACCTACGACGTAAACCTCGCGCTGAATGGATTGTATGCCAAGCTGATGTCACCGATGGGCTACCTTACCAGCAACCTCATCCTGAACAGCGACATCGACTATGCAACCAATTCCTCAAACACTGCAGGTACAGGCAATACAAAACGTTTTGACTCGACCGACGAGAGCAGCGACGCCCTCAACCTGTGGCGCTCGGGCTACAACCTTATCGAGCATTGTAACCTCTTCATCGACGGTCTTGAAAACAGCGATATCTACGATGAGAACGACGAGGATATCCAGCAGATTATCGGTGAGGTAATGGTGATCCGCGCCATCATCTACCATGAGATGGTATGGTATTTCGGTGACCTCCCCTACAGCCGCAAGCCGGCCCGCGAGACAGGCATCATCTTCCCCGTCACCGACCGTAAGGTGATCCTCGACGACATGATCGCCGACCTGGAGAAAGTGGCTCCCAACATGAAGCCAACCGCCAAGATCTCTGACGGCGTTGAACGTATCGGTCAGGAGATGGCCTACGCCCAGATAGCACGCATGGCTCTCACAGCAGGCGGCTACGCACTGATGCCCGACAAGGCCAATCCCAAGAGCTACGGCTCAATGAAGCGCATCAACGACAACTACGCCGACTATTACCGCAAGGCTATGGAGGCTGCCGGCCAGGTGATCAGCGCCAACAGCCACTCGCTCACCAACAGCTTCATCGACGTATTCACCAACGAGTGTAACTACGCAGTCGTAAACAATGATGACCCCATCTTCGAGATACCTTTCGCCAAGGACAACTCAGGCAATATAGGTTATATGCACGGTCCTAAGTTTGAGTCAAACGAGTCAAAGACCGATTACGCCTGGGGTGAATGTTCAGGTTCAGTTAAGCTCCACGCTCTCGCCCCCTATCTGTTTGATCCGGAGGATGTGCGCCGCGCTTACATCTTCGGTACCTGGAAGTACACTTACAAAGGTGAGGCTACATTCGAGAACAACGTTTACAACATCTACAACAACAAGTGGTCAAAGCTGTGGTCACAGTCACCGCTCGGCAACTCATCAAAGGGCAATACCGGTATCAACTACCCCTATATGCGCTACACCGATGTGCTGCTGATGTATGCCGAGGCTGCCAATGAAGTCAACAACGGTCCTACTGCCGAGGCTAAGGATGCTCTCCGTCAGGTACGTGAGCGCGCATTCCGCGGTGCCGAGAACATGGGCGACAAGGTTGACGGCTATATCAACAAGGCTGCTACCAAGGATGCGTTCCTCAAGGCTGTGCTCGACGAGCGCAAGTTTGAGTTCGGCGGCGAGAACATGCGTTGGAAAGACCTTGTCCGCAACAACATCTACGGTCAGGAACTGTATTACACTTTCCTCCGTCACTGCTCTGTTGCCGACAACCGCCTCTCAGCTCCGAATTACTCTGAGGAACTCGCACTCCATGACGGACTCGATCCCGAGTTCTGGGACAACGGCGTTATGCTCAACGCATACTACCGTGTTGTCGACAACAAAACCACCCTCAAGAACGAGGACGGTACAATCCGCGACATTCCTTCATTCCCCAACAGCCAGCTTCAGTACATCGAATTCTTCGATCTGTGGAACAACCACAGCATCAACGATGTCGACACCAAGGTATATGACAAGACCGCTGAAATGTACACCAAGCATCGTACTGATGACGGTACAATCGGTGCTGAGGTATGCTACTCTCTCTACGGTTATATCTACCGCGACAGAGATACTGAAGAGGACTTTATCAACAACAACGGTACTTACCAGTCGTTTATCTCGACTCCGACCAGCTTCCCCGCTGTACGCTACATACTTCCCTATCCGCGCACAGCTATCCGCGACGCTGCCGGTGCATACGTGAACTACTACGGTTACGGTAATTAATAAACCTACTCAATCAACTGATCAATGAAAAAGATATTATATCCACTCATGGCTCTCGCAGCCGTAGGCATGGTTTCCTGTCAGGATGACACCTACAATGTGTATCCTGATGATCCCGATATGTTAGAGGGGCGCGAGCATATGCCGTTGATACTTTGTGACAACAATACCGGCCAGGGCACTGATCCCAGCAAGTGTTCTTATGTTGACGAAGCAGCACGCAACACGATATATTGGTCATGGACAGCCATCGACGGCTGCGCCGGTTATCAGATACGTGTGTGCAACGCACAGAGCGTGCTCGGTCATCCCGAAAACTGGCTCAGCGACACCTACCTGACCCTCGACACCATCATGAAGCCTGAACAGCAACGCCTCAAGATGGAAAACCTTGATTACAACCAGACCTATTACATCTCTATCCGCGCATTGTCGGAGCGCGCACGCCGTCCTGACGGCAGCATCGACATGGACTCGCCCTACCACTCAAGATGGTTCGGTCATGGCAGTACCTCACAGTGGGCCGACTACTACTCTCTGCAGACTATAGACCGCTATGACGTTCCTGACGTAGTAAGCTTCAGCGAAAAGACCGAGACATCAGTACGCGTGACATTTGACCTCAACGTGGCTACCGCCGGTCTCGGCGATGCTACTCTGTGGGAAGAGCACTTCCAGATGGACAACGGCCAGTTTATAGCTGACGAGATCCACGCAATGGTATCGACCTCCAACCCGACCGCTGAGTTCAATGATCCCAAGTTTACATACAACAACAGCCTGAAGCGTTACGTGTACAAACTGACTCCTCAGGATATCGCCAACGGTTATGTAAACATAACTGACCTGACACCTAACTCGGCTTACGTGATCAACCTCTACAACAGTCAGGAGAAGATTTACGTGGATGCTGTCTACAACACCATCTCACCCCGTACTGCCGGTCAGGTAGGTGAGCCGGTACGCATCGAGTGGAGCGAAGCCAATATAGCTGCTGACACCATTCAGGGTGCCCGTGACTACAAGTGCTCTCGTATCGACACTATCTTCGTCAACTACATGAAGGATCCGACACTGGCCGAGGGTACAATCTTCGAGCTCGATGGAGGCAAGGCTTACTACCTCTACAACAATACCGACATCACCAAGGGCTTCACACTGCGCACCCGTCAGGAGGACGCCGAGAAGGGCCTGCGTGCGAAGGTATATCTGAGCGGTATCGACATGAACGGCCTCAACCCCCGCACATCCAACTGGGTATTCGGTAAGGCAAAGGCTTCAGGTGAGGCTGACGCTCCTATCTTCGTCGACGACGTGATCTTCGAGAACATCGACTTCGATGTACCTCTGGCCCGCAACTATCAGGATCAGGAAGCCGGTATAGGTGGTGCATCCGGTAACTACTTCGGCAACATGTACTCAAGCGGTCTTGCCGTTACGTTCAACTCGTTCCAGGTGAAGAACTGTACATTCCAGGGCTGTATCCGCGGCTTTATCCGCGTGCAGGGCACTAAGCGTAAGACCTTCAACACCATCCTGCTCGAGAACAACGTGTTCTGGAACTGTATGAGCTACAACGCTAAGGCACAGGGTTACTGCTGGATCGCATCTGACGGTACTCCTGCAACCGGTACTTCAAATGTGTTCAAGCACTGTATCGTACGCAACAACACTATCGTTGACTGCCCCAACAACTCGTTCTTCAACGACAACAACAAGAATAATCCTTGGCCGTCAAGCGTAAACTGGAATATTGAATTTGACCACAATACCATCATCAACTTCAATACCACCACAGCATCTGCGATATTCGGCATGCGCTACATCCCCACAGGTTCACAGTTCAAGATCACCAACAACCTCTTCATCGTAGCCAAGGAGCCGACCGACGAACGTACCGATAACTTCGCCATCGCCGACTTCCGTCAGGTCAATGGTGTGCCCACTGAAATCTTCTTCGAAGTTCACGACAACTACGGTATGAGCTGGGATCCTAACCGTCAGGGCGATGACAAGGTGTTCACCACCATGGGTCTGTCATCCAAGAGCAACACGGTAGGTAAATTCGCTGACTACTCGTTCAACGGTGGTCCTGCCGGATCGGCAATGCACCCCGACAATGACCTCGTGGTACGCGCCGGCAGCTATCCGCTGCTTCCGACCGAGCTTATGCCTAAGGTTAACCCGACTCCTCAGAGCAAGGATAAGGAGGCCAACCGCATGAAGCACCGCCGCAACGTCCTCGACCTCTACTACAACACCGACTCAAAGGTGACCGAGCATGAGATCTACAAGAAGAACATCGGTGACTACCGCTGGAAGGTGGCTCCCCGTGAAACATGGGACAAGACTTCAGGTATGCCCGCCGGCTTCCACGCTCTCGGCATGCAGAAGTAATCACCGGAATGATTAACCATATTAAGTAGCAAAGAGCGGCATCCGCAAGGGTGTCGCTCTTTCGCAAAAATGACAATTATGAAAAATTTGATTTACGCGGCTACAGGCGCCGTAATGCTGCTCACGGCATGCGGAGGCCACCGACAGGCAGAAATGCTGCCAGGCGACCTCTATCCGGCCGAATACGTGACTCTGGAGAGCGTGCCATACAACGTACAGGTGAACCGGCGCGCAGTGACCGAGGTGATCGACAGTCAGGCGGATTACCGCACGATAAGACTCTCCTATCCCGACTACGGCGCCACCGGCGTGATCGTGGCGGTGATGGTTGACTCGGCGCGGCTGATGCCTACACTCAAGCGATATGTGTACCAACTGGAGATACAGGGCGACACCATCGTTGAGGCCGAACAGCGCACCGGAGGCGGCATACACGGCTGGCTGTTCGTTCATCCTGCCGGTAAGGAACAGATACAATGGCTGGCCACCGACAGCACGTCAATGTATGTGGGCGGTCGCCTGCACTTCGAGGCAGCCCACGACTCGACAGTCGACATATCAGCCGCTCTCGACAACGTGAGAGCCGACATAAGACACCTCATCAACAACGTCAGCAAATAAATAACCCTTTTAAACAGCATCCCCCCATCAAGCCCCGGCCCGATGGGGGGATGCCATGTTTAACGGCAGCCTGAATCAGATGCAGCGCAATAGTCGCGCTCCGATGGAGCGCTTTTCATGTGGTTTTGGACGGTCGTCGGGGGCGCCCGCAAAGGGCGCCGATTAATTAGTAGCCGTGGATGCCGAGCGCAGCGGCGTCCACGGTCGAAGGTCGCGCGCAGGTCAGCGCCCGTAGGCCGCTGATTCTCGACTCGACTGTTGCGCTCCGATGGAGCGCTTTTTCGTGTGTGTTGGATGTTTACCTGAGGTTGCGCCCCGCTAACGCGGAGCTTACCCCAGGCTTCACAACTATTGGTGCGCTGCACCAACGATGCCGCTAACGCGGCTAATATACGCACGATGTGCTGATTGATATATCCACCTATGGTCCACGCCAACACTGCCACTAACGCGGCTCATATACGCTTGACGTGCTGATTTTTTGCATTTCATGGGAATGCGCCAAAACCGCGGACTATATGAGAATGGGTAATAAAACAAAAAAGCGGCCTCAGGCCGCTTTTTTGTTAGTTATCCGAGATATGTCTTGAGCAATTTGCTCTTCTGCCCCTTGAGGCGGCGTATCGCCTTCTCCTTGATCTGGCGTACTCGCTCACGGGTCAAGTCAAATTTAGCACCTATCTCCTCCAGTGTCATCTCCTGGCAACCTATGCCAAAGAACATTTTCAAAATCTCGCGCTCGCGCTCATGGAGCTGACGAAGGGCGCGTTCTACCTCTTTCGAGAGCGACTCCTGGGTGAGAGTTGCATCGGCCATTGGTGAGTCATCGTTAGTCAGCACATCAAGCAGACTGTTGTCCTCACCTTCGACAAACGGGGCATCCACTGAAATGTGACGGCCCTGTACCTTAAGCGTGTCGGCAATCTTATCTACCGGCACATCAAGAGCATCGGCAAGCTCCTGTGCGGAGGGACGGCGTTCATTTTCCTGCTCAAACTTAGACAGCGCCTTGCTGATCTTATTGAGCGAACCTACCTGATTCAGGGGGAGACGGACGATACGCGACTGCTCGGCAAGAGCCTGGAGTATCGACTGGCGGATCCACCACACAGCGTAAGAAATGAACTTGAAACCACGGGTCTCATCAAACTTCTGAGCCGCCTTGATCAAGCCGAGGTTACCCTCATTGATAAGGTCGGGAAGCGACAGTCCCTGATTCTGATACTGCTTGGCCACCGATACGACGAAACGCAGGTTGGCACGTGTAAGTTTTTCAAGAGCTGCCTGATCGCCCTGACGGATACGCTGGGCCAGCTCTACCTCC
Source organism: uncultured Muribaculum sp. (assembly GCA_964541165.1). Taxonomy (GTDB): domain Bacteria; phylum Bacteroidota; class Bacteroidia; order Bacteroidales; family Muribaculaceae; genus Muribaculum. Next base: position 17,598 of record CAZIPQ010000015.1, on the reverse strand, counting down.
TCCTCTACAGTGATTAGATCCTCACGACCAATCTCTTGCAGATACTTATCGAGCGATGCACTCTCTCGATTAGTGATTGACTTGGTAATTTTTAGTTGTCTCATCTATACTACGCAAGTTATTAAGCATGCAAAGTTACGAAATTTTTTTCAAATTTCCTACCTGCAAATTGATTTTTAATTTACACTCTCGTTTTCAATAACAATCGGGAGAGCCACAAGGGTCACAGATTGATAAGAATTAACACTCCCCCGCATCCGGTAAAATACCTGAATACGGGGGAGCGGGGATCTATTTTATTAACAATCAGTGCTTCAGTCAGCAAGATCTACTGCATAATAAACCTTTTTGCCGGTAGGATAGATACCGGTGATAAACATCACCTTATCAGCTTCCCCACCCTTCATGATAGCGTCATATATCTTTTCAACATCAGCCTGGCTACGCACACGCATGTTGTTGATGTCAAGGATAATGAAACCATCTTTGATACCGGCCGACTTGAACTTGCCGTCTTTAAGACCGGTGACCTGAAGGCCTGACGACAGACGGTGCTGACGCATCTGCTCCTCAGTAAGGGGCTTGAGGGCACATCCGAGAGCGGTGAAATCATTGGCCTTGGTGACCTTGGTGTCGCCCTGGTTGTTGCGCAGGGTGACGGTGGCGCTGTGCGACTTATTGTCACGGATATAGGTCACGGTTGCCTTGTCGCCCGGACGATACTTGGTGATGGTCTCCTGGAGCTGGGCAGCGTTGTGGGTGGCATGTCCGTCGATGGCGGTGATGACGTCACCGGGCTTGATACCGGCCTCCATAGCTGCGCTGCGGTCGAGAACCTCACCCACATATATGCCGTCATTTACAGCAGTAATACCCTTTTCCTTGGCAAGCTGAGGAGTAAGCTCCTGGAAAGAGACTCCGAGGATAGCGCGCTGCACGGTGCCATACTGCTTTATATCGGTGATTACCTTAGTCACGATCGAAGTAGGCACGGCAAACGAATATCCGGCATAGTTACCCGTCTGTGAGTAAATAGCGGTATTGATGCCGACAAGCTCACCGTTGATATTTACAAGCGCACCGCCTGAATTGCCGGGATTGACGGCGGCATCGGTCTGGATATAGCTTTCGATGCCGAGACGGCGTCCCTGAGTGGCGCTTGAGATACTACGTGCCTTGGCGCTGACGATACCGGTGGTTACAGTCGAGGTAAATCCGAAGGGATTGCCCACGGCAAGTACCCACTCCCCTACCTTGAGGGCGTCGCTGTCGCCGATGGGAATTACGGGCAGCGGCTCATCTGATTCTATCTTAAGGAGCGCCACATCGGTATCGGGGTCAGTACCTACTACTGTAGCGTTGAAAATACGGTTGTCGTTAAGGGTGATCTCCAGTCGCTCGGCACCGTCGATAACGTGATTGTTGGTCACGATATAGCCGTCGGGGCTGATGATAACGCCTGAGCCGAGGCCAAGCTGCTGCTCAGACTTCTCCTGCTCCTGCTGACGCGGCTGCTGCTGGCGTCCGCCCGGTGAGCCGAAGAAGAAATCAAAGAAGGGATCGCTGAATGGTGAGGCCTGACCGCGCGAGGATGAATAGCCACGGGGCGAGGCATAACTTTTAATGCTGACAACACCGTTGATGGTGCTCTCGGCGGCATGAGTAAAGTCAGTTGGGGGTGTGACATTGTGAGCCACGGCGTAAAAAGCGCCTCCATCGTTATTGACGGGTGACTGAACTGTCACTGCTGACATCTTGGAGTCATCAAAATGATTTACGGCCACTACGGTGAGGGCCGAACTGGCTACAGCCACTCCACAAGCCATTAATGCGATTTTACTGTAAATGTTCATACTTTTATAATGTTGGTATAGTTAATTTCTAATGGTTGGTTAATTGTTAAATTTAAGACTTACGCCTGTTAAATTTTAACTGTTGGTTATTTGACGCAAAAATAGTGCAATAATTTAATTGGAAAAATAAAAAAGCGCCAACTTAATTGTATTTAATAGTTGGCGCCACGTAATTAAGTGAATTTCAGTTAAACCAGTGAAACATATAATAAAAAGCTGACAGGTGGCGCGGTGCAATAAGTGTTGTAGTGTTCCGATAGCCAACACCGCGCCCCCTGTCAGAAATGGGGTGTCAGGTAAATATGTCAGTATTTTTTCAGCGCTGCTTGAGCTGCTCCGGGGTCTCGATGGTCACCTTTGTCTCATCGAGTTTGGAAGCGTCAAGTCCGAATGTTTCGATAAAGAAGTCATATACAGCCTTGCGCTTGTTAAAGCCGAAGTCATGGCCCTCATTGGGGAAATGACGGTTGCCTACCTTATCCTGGGCTCCGTAGAAGCCGTAGATACGCTGCAGGAAGGGATATTCAAGCTCGGGTACATCCTGAGTCCAGTCCTTACCGTCGCTCACCACCATAAGCGGGCGTGGGGCGAAGCAGGCTGCAAGCTCGGCATTGCAGGTACCGCCGCCGGCAAGAGTGACAGGCATACCGCTTTCACACGGACAGCCGCCGTCGAAATATGATGACAGGCTTATTACGGGACATGCCGCAGTGTAGCGCGGGTCGATGACCGACAGAAGCACTGACTGGGTGCCGCCGCCTGAGCCACCGTTGACTCCTACACGGGTAGGATCGACATCCTTACGGTCAATCATGAAGTCGAGGATGCTGATGCCGTTGAGAGCCTGCATCACATGGGCCTCGGCTGTCTGATGAGCTTCTGAACCGACCTCATCGGCCGACTCTCCCCAACCATACAGATCATAGTCGACACAGATAGCACCCATGCGGGCCAGAGTAGCGAGGCGCTGCTGCTGGGCTTCGTTATAACGGCCATCGCTGAAGTGACCGTTGGGACAGATGATGAGCGGATGACGTCCTTTGGTAAGAGGAGCGTATATAGAACCGCACACATGGCGGCCGCCAACAGTCTCAAGCGAGAAATTCTGTACGGAATAGCCGTCATATTTGCGTATTTTACCCATTACAGGAGCAGCATCGGCACGTTTAGCAAGAGCCTGGTCGATAGTGAGCCTCTCGCGCACTTCGCGGCGCAGCGAGTCGCGGCGCAATTCCCATGAAGTGCTGTCGGAGTACAATGACGAGAGCCATGTGAGCAGCTTCTGTCCGTCAGCGGTGGTGCGGCGCGGATATTCGTAACGCTTGAGTTTGTAGACAGTAGGGCTCTGCTTTACAAACTTGTAGTCAAACGGAGAAAGCACATTGGTAAGCGACTCCTCGACCGAATAAGGGCGTATTCGTGAGTCGGCATACGGTAATTTAAGGCCTACAGTGTCAATATCGTATTTAAGACGCACGTTGAAGCGCTGTCCTATCTCGTCAAGCACCTGACCGAGAGGGCGCGTAAAATGGCCCTCGAAATTATTCTGCGCGCCGGCGGCAAGTGATGTCAGCAGCAGCGCGGCGGCAAAGTTGCGTAGTTTCATATCTTACGTGTTATCTTTGAATGTCCTGAATTCAGTTTTGTACCCTCGCTGTCACCGGGAAGGTATAATGTAGCTGTCGTGTTCACCGGTATATCGACATCGAGAGTCAGAGAGTCGCCGTCACGATGCCATTCTACAGCCACGTCACCGTAAAGGGTGGCTGTACGGCCACGTACATAGGTAAGGTCGCCTACCGGTTGCGGACGCAGTATAATATGACGTCCACCGGGCTGCTCCTCGTCATACTGTATGCCGGCAAGGGAGCGGAAAAGCCATTCGTCGATCTGACCCATCATGAAATGGTTCCATGAAGAGCCCTGACGGGGATCCCACTGCTCGGTGAGCGTGGTAGCGCCATACTGAAGCTGGAAGCCGTAACCCGGCACATCATAATGGTCGTTCATGGCCCACATGAGCGAGTCAAGGCCGTTGTCAGCCAATGTACGGAAGAGGTAACGGTTGCCGACATCGCCGGTAGTGAGGCGGTTTCCATGAGCCTTTATGTCGGCCACGAGCGCCCCGAGTACCTGCTCACGGCTGTCAGCAGGCACCATGTCCAGAAATAGCGGCAGTGCGTTGCTTGTCTGGCTTCCCGTGCCGTATGAACCCTTTTCGGCATCAAGGTAACGCGCGTTGAATGCATCACGCACCTTGTCGGCGAGGGCTGAATAGCGCTCGGCATCGTAGGAATTGCCAAGCAGACGGGCGGTGCGTACAAGATGCATCAGGTCCATATAGTAATGAGCCGAGGCAACCAGACCGACAGGCGTATTGCGTGAAAATCCGGCACGGAAATCACCGTAGTCATACCAGTCACCGAGACCGAAATCAATCAGGCCATCCTCGTCGGCACGTGTGCCGAGATAATCCACATAGGCGCGCATGTCGGGATAATACTCCCGTAACAGCGAGTCATCGCCGTAGGTAATGTAATACATCCATGGCGATACGAGCAGTGTGGCACCCCATTCAGGTGACTCTGCAAACGCATCCATACCCGGACCCTCGAACACTACATACTGAGGAGCAACCGTCGGCACCATGCCGTCGGCACGGCGGCTGTCGGAGACATCGCGGAGCACTTTTGGCAGATAAGACGTCAGGTCGTAGTTGTATAACAGACCCGGGCCGTTAAGGTGTACCTGCTCAAGCCATCCGAGCTTCTCACGGTGAGGACAGTCTGTAAACACTGACTGCATATTACTGCGTACAGCATTACGGATAAGCCGGTGGGCCGATGTAAGCACGGGACTTGAACATTCAAACTCACTGATTTCAGGAGCTGAATTATAGATAAAACATGACTGGATCTTTTCAATCACAGGCAGATGGTCGGGATTTTTCATGCCCTTAAGGACAGCCCCTTCAACCTGTATATATCGGAAACCGTAATATGAAAAGCGCGGATGCCATGTCTCTGCCTTATCCCCTTTAAGAGTGTAGGTGTAGAAATGCTGACGGCCCGTCTGACGCTGATTGGCGGCATTATCATCGGTGATTGCTTCCGACACGACAAGCGTTATCTTCTGACCGCGTTTACCCTTTACCGTAATTTCAGGGAAGCCGGCAAGGTTCTGACCCATATCAAGCAATATGGCCGATGGATCAACTGTTCGTTTGGTTGCCGTGGTTGCTTTCTCAACCTCTTCCGCAGTAAGCTTGTGACGGGTCTTGACATCATAGCGCTCCATTATCTTGACCGGCGGAGCCATCTGAGCGGTAAGTTTACCCTTAGGGGCCTTCTGCACCACTACCGGGCGCCACGATGAGTCATCAAAGCCGGGCTTGTCCCAACCGGGCTGTTCAAGACGTGCATCGTAGTCCTCGCCACCATACATCGAATGGAAAGTTATCGGGCTAAGGTCATAGCGCCATGAACCGTCAGTGGCAATCGTATCGACAGTACCGTCGGTATAGCGCACAAGCATCTTCATCCACAGGGTCTCAGGACCGAAGCCGATCTGGAGCTTGCTGTAACGGTCGCCTCTCACCACGTTGTAGAAGCCGTTGCCAAGCAGCACACCGACAGCATTAGCCCCGTCGCGCATCAGCGGGGTCACGTCGTAGGTATTGTAATAGACCGTATGATCATAGTCACTCCAAAGAGGAGTAAACATACCGTCACCTACCTTATTGCCGTTAACATTGAGTTCATAGTGGCCGAGGCCGCAGACGTATACGGTGGCATCGGCAATCTGCCGCGGAACATCAAATTCCTTACGCAACATGATACTACGTGAAGCCATGCTGTCGACAGCCTCCCAGGCCTCTTTTACCTCAGGCTTTTTCCACTTATCGTAAGTGTAATTGCGGCCCTCCGGTAGCTTGGCATCCTCATAGCTGATAGCACCGATCCAATCGCCTTTAAGGAAATCCGATGCCGGACTCAGACGAAACTCTGCCACTTCGCTCCATCCGGAAGGAGTGTCATTCTGATCCCATACCCTTACTCGCCAATAATACCGGTCCATCGGCTTCAGGTCGGCACCTCCGTATGGAATACGGGCACTCTCTTCTGAAGTGACCTTTCCGCTATTCCATACTGTATGGCGTTCATTACCGTCAAGAGAATATACCTCGACCTCATAGGCCGACTGCATGTCGCCGTCATTGCCGGCAAGTTGCCAACCCAGACGGGGAACAGCTGTGGTTACCGCCAGTGGATTGTCGGCAAACTCACATGTCATACGTGTAACTTCAAGCGCATCGGCCCACAACGGAGCCACTACAGCGGCAAGAGTTGCTATCTTAAGAAATTTCTTCAATTCAACAGGATTTAAAGTACATCTTCACAAACAAGACGCGTAAGAGTAGGTGAATGTCCTACTTCTTTTCCGTCAACAAGCACACGCAGTCCCTGTCCCAGATGATAGTGACTGCCGGTACGGTCCCATACGATAGTGACATTACGGCCATGATAGGGAACATTGTCGAGGCAGAACCAATCCCACTCACCTTCCGGCACAAGAGGATTAACCTCGATAGTACGGTCGGCACGCGGACGCAGACCTACAAGACCGGTAATCACCAGATCATTGAATGTCGAATGATTGTAGTAGCGGCTGCGCTCCTGATCGCCTTTAAGCCAATAGCCGGTCACCTCATCGAGATACTCGCCTATATATGGGCGTCCGCGATGATGCTGCGACTCCACATAGCGTTTCATCTGGGCGAAGTATGTGCTATCGTTGACCACTGGATTTTCCGAACTATTCAGATAGTTTGCAAGCGCGGTGAGAGTCTGTGCGGTAGCAAAGGGCCATATCGCACCGTCCCACTCGCATTTGCCCACGCCGCGGGTACGGAACTCCGGATGACGGCGTTCAGCGGTAGTCAGTCCGTAGGGTGCCGAGAATCCTTCCTCATCATTGAGCTGAAGCCATGCCACGTCATACTTGGACGAGTCGGGAAGATTGAAGTACCAGGGTATATATCCGATAGCCTCACGCGCCATCGCACATGTATCACCACGCACTGTCTCAAAGAAATCATGACGCTCGTTCCACAGACGGCTCTTTACAAGCTGCTTTATCTCATCAGCCTTACCGCGGTACAAGTCGGCATCGGCCTTATTGCCGAGCATGTCAGCTATGGCTGCCAGTGCCATGGCGTTGCCATACATGTAACTGTTGATTGTAGGACGGGCATACTGCTTACGGCGTCCGCCGCTCACACTTTCCTCCATTCCGTCAGCCACATCTGACTGCCAGTAGAGACCATTGGGCAGACGGTGAGACCCCTCCCAACGGGCATATTCGGCCTTCAGGTCGGGATAAAGCGCCTTTATGGCGGCAGTATCACCGTCAACAAGGAAGCGGGCATATACGGCATCAGGATTCCATGAGCTGAATTTCATCATCTTCTCCATCGGGCCGCCATCATTACCGTGATACCAGGTATTGATGATACCGTCGAGATATTTCGGGTCACGGAGCCAGCGGCTTTCATAAATATGGTGACCTATGGCACAGGCTATCAGATTATACTTGTCGGCATAATTACGGTCAACAAGAAATTCGGTCATGCCGTAGCCTACCGGCGTATCCTTGATATGCTTGCGCAGGGTCCACCAACGGTAGTAGTACATCTGCTCCAGGTCAGGATCGGGGCAATCGAAAAGAGGGATATTGGCTTCCATCCACTCCGAAGACTGGGCATTTGGAATGGCCTGAACGATATTCTCATCCTCCATGCCGTTGAAATACTCGGCATGACGGGCATAGTCGTCATAACTCAGCACGGCACCTTTGCCGGTATCAGCCGATGAGCTGCGGAAATTGGCAATACGATACACTGCAAGCGGATCGACGTCGTTGGCGCGGGGCATGTCATTGTACTGATCAGCCCATGTGTTTACGTCAGGATAATTCTCACGCTGACCGGTACGGAATACCACGCGCTCAACACTTGGCACAGGTGCAAACAACATGCGGGTAGTTTTCTTGACGCCATCCACATATACGGTCGAATTGCGGTGATCGAGATCAAGGTCAACCTTAACATGATAGCTCTTGCCGGGCTCATAATCCAGGATCTTGCCGTAACGTGCCCCACCCTTCGAACGGAATTCGCCTTCAGGGGTAAGGTCAAGACGGGCACAGGGAGTACCGTCGGCATCGACAAATTCTATAATCAGGTCGCCGTGGTCATTCTGCTCGGCCATGAGATCAAACTCCACGCTGAGCAGACGCGAATCAGGTATCTTACGCTCAACTTTCGACACGTCATAAGGATCCTTGTCGGAAAGGGTGAGCCATGTGTTGCCGTTCTTGGCCTCAAGACTTACAGGAGCCCATACCGGCGAATAAATATTCCATGTAGTGAGATCGGCCAATGACTTGGCATCGGCAAAATTGTCATTGGCATGAGCGATTGCCTCGGTAAGTACCGGTACAGGTATACGGGCCACCCACATATCCTCCTTGCCAACACTGTAAGTCACCCACAGGTCGCCATCCTCAGGCTGTCCGTTACCTTCCTGAATACCGCGGACATACTGCGGTCCAAAAGACTTGTATTGTCCTGCATAGCGCATCGGAGGAACCTCGCCGTGCACAAGATTAAGCGTGGTATAATTCAGACCATCTTCGCTGAGCGATATGGCAAGCGGCCAACGGAATTCCGAGGGATTATATACAGTGGCATAAGTGCCGTCGCTGAGACGCTGGCCCCATATTTTGGCATTGCTGTTGACAAAACCCGGAGCACGCTCTATGGGCTCGGCCCAAGTGTTGCCGCCGTCGTCGCTTATTGAAGTAAGGGCATGCTTCCACAAGCCGGCCACACGTCCGTCAGGAAGTGTGTACCAGCAGAAAGCCTTGTAAGGATTCTTCAACGGAATGATGGGATCCTCGCGGTCGGCCTCCTCCACCCACTGCATGCGATACAGCGGATTGGCGATCATCTCCTCGCAAGCCTCGCGGAAGCCCTTGTCACGACTCTTCTTATAGTTGGGATAGTCTGTATTGTTTTCGTTAAAGTCATGATTGTAGTACACGAAGTATATCGGGCCGAATGTACCATCCTTATAAATTTCGCGCACTACACGGCCTATACCGTTACCATCGTTGGGATCATCCTTCGGATGAAGGGCCACACCATAATTACCGGTAGCGAGCAGACGTCCTGACTTCGAGACATAGAACCCCACACGCTGGTGCATCACAGCATCAGTATTCTTGGCGACATGCTCACCGTCTTTTGTAAATCCGTCAGGCACACGGTACACCGGAAACAGGATTTCGGGTGCCGACCAGTTATATCCGTCCTCGGAGGTCTGCAACAGAGTACGTCCGGCTCCTACATGCTCGTCGACAGGATTAGAGAGATAGTGCATGTAAAACTTACCGTTCCAATAAGCCATCATGGGCTGATGGTTGTAGGTCCAGCCGTTTTCGTTGGGGGAATACAGATCATAGCGGCGGTTGGCACGCATTGTCTGTATATTATGTACACCCACCACCGGTGACAGGGCCCCGTCATGGCGATGAGGATTGCTCAGCTCGGTGCCGGTATAATGGATACGGTCATTGTCAGCGGCCACGGCCTGAGTGACGCCTGAAAGGGCTGCCGTTGCAAATACCGCTGCTATTGCATTGAGAGTTTTCATGTCAGATAATGAAGAAAATCGTGATAATGGGCCAATTTCAATCAAAGTTCGATTTCAGCATGCTTGATACGCTGGCGGCGCCAGGTATATATGGCATGAAGCTTGCCGTCACGGCCTTGAATGATACTGGGATAAGAATACTGGCTTATAGGGCTTGACTCCAGCGTAAGCACATTCTCCCAGTTCACGCCATCGGTCGATACGGCCACACAGAGAGGTGTGCGCACACCCTTGGGCGTTCCGGGTAGAGTTGAGAAGTCATTATAGATCAGCACGTGACGGCCATCGGCAAGAGTCACGGCGTCAGTACCTGAATTATTGTTGGGAAGATCAGTCAGTTCAAGGGGAGTCCAGGTATCGCCGTTATCGCTGCTCCAGCTTGTAGCAAGCTTGGCATTGCGGGTGCGGCAGAGTATCTGCAGACGTCCGTCGGCATGACGCAGAATACTTGGCTGGATGGCAAAGATATCCTGGGCATGCTTTCCTTCCACTACCTGCGGATGGGCCGGATCGTATTCGGCAGCCTTCACTGGCAGACGGTCGGAAGTGATGTAGCTCGAGTCAGAGGGCAGAGCACCGGTAGAACGCCATGTGCGGCCATTGTCATCGCTGATTTCAATCCATGCGTGCCAGCCTCCGCTACCTTCACGGCTGCTGGGCGCGATGATACGTCCGTTGATATATTCAGGCTTGTTCTTGATCGGGCCGAGAATTCCGTCAGGCAAGGCCTCGCGGTCACTCCATGTAAGGCCACCGTCGGTCGAGCGAACAACCCAGCCGGTCCAGTCACCTACACTTGAGCCTATCTTATAGAACAGCAGCAGTTCATCGGAGCCGGGAATCTGGAACAGCACCGGATTCCAACATGCCTTACGGCGGGCATTGGCCACATCACCCTTGAAGTTAGGACCAATAGGACCGGCGGTGGCAGGCGTGGTCTCGGCATTGATGCCCGACAATCCCGCCTTGGCTATCAGCGGATCATTTAGATCAAACACGCCGTCGGCAGCCAGGATAGGTTCACTCCATGTATCGGAACCCTTCGGTTTGCGGCACACCCATATACAGCAGTCAGGATTTTTCTCCTTGGTACCGCCGAAGAATGAACCCACGAGATCACCGTTGGGAAGTTCGACGATTGTCGATCCGTGACATTCGGGGAACGAAGTTGTCTCATACAGGAACTCATCGACAAGAATGCCCTTGCGGTCGTCACCGAGCGAGGGATCAAGCTTTACGTCAAGATGATATGTACCCGAACCCATGCTCCACAATGTATTGTCACCCTCGCGGCCTACATACTTGACGCCCGGGGTCTTCACGGCTTTCGGATCAATGGTGGGCAATACCACTGTAGCAGTAGTGTTGCACGGTATGGTCACCGTCCACTGGAGGCGTGAGGCGGTCTTGACCCATACGCTCTCAAGAAGTCCGTAAGGAGTGTTGTAACTTGCAGTGATACCGCTCAGGTCGGGAATAGAGAAGTCAGGCTTAAGCAGTATCTTCTTGTAGCCGGGCTCGGCGGGATTGAAGCCGGCAAGATCACGGTAGAACCAAGTGATAAGATCACCGAGCATCATCACATGATTGCAGCTGTTCATGCGACGGCTTGCAGTATCGCCGTTCCAGAGCTCCCATATAGCGGTGGCACCCTTGTCGATCATGTAGCCCCAGCTGGGATAAGTGCGGTTGGAGGCAAGCAGCATGGCCACGTCACCGCGACCAAGACGTGTAAGCTCACGCATAAGCCAGTTGACACCGATCACGCCTGAACTGATGTGACCGTTGTTGGTCTGTATGATGGTCTTGATCACATTGTCGGCCACATCCTGTCGCAGACTGTCGGGCACCATGTCAAATGCCAGCGGAAGTATGTTGGCTGTCACGGTATTGTTGCCGTAGAACACACTGTCAGGATAAAGTATATGAGGCTTCAGCACGGGTGATGTGCCGCGCTTCACGGTCAGGAAGTTGCGGTTAAAGGCATCTTTGACAACTTGTGCTTCCTTTTCCCACTCGGCGGCCTCGGCGTCAAGACCCTGGATACGGGCAAACTTGGCAAGCATATTGGCCATCTTGCAGTAATAGGCGGTAGCGATAAGAGTGCCGTCGGTCTTGCGGGCCGGATCCTCACTGTGGATCAGCTCAGGCTTCTCCGGGGGCACACACCAGTCGCCATACTTGTCGGCGGTGATCAGTCCGTCCTTATTGGTGTAGCCCTCGCGGATATGGTTCATCCAGCGCTTGATGGCATCGTAGTTTTTCACGATCGGCTCCACATTGCCGGTCTGCTCATAAAGCATGTCGCAGATGATCGGGAATGCCGACGACCATGTCATGTCGGAAGTATAATATGTATAGTAGGCGGGGCAGATGTCAGGAATACATCCGTCCTCACGCTGTGCCTCGCGCATGTCATCCATCCACTTGGCATACATGTTGGCATTGTCAAGCATGAAGTTCTCACCCCAGGTACCGATCTTGTGATCGCCTGTCCAGGGCTGACGCTCGTCACGCTGCGGGCAGTCGACAGGCACACCCTTGTAATTGCTCGTCACACCCCACCATGCATTGTTGTGGATGGCGTTGAGTGTAGGATTTGAGCTGAGGAATGAGCCGTTGTTGTCCATGTTGTCATAGATCACCTCAGCCACTACGTCATCAGCGGTGAGATTGTCTAGACCGGTAATCTCCACAAACTGGAAGCCATGGTAAGAGAACTTCGGAGCCCAACTTACATTCTTCTCCTTGCCCGACGCAATATAGCGGTCGGTGCTCTGTGCGTTGCGCAGATTCTCCACATCGAGCTGGAGGCTGTCGGGAGTCATGCGCTCGGCATAACGTATCATAACGGTGTCACCGGCCTTGGCGCCGTTGATATTCAGGCGCACCCATCCGGCGGTGTTCTGTCCGAAGTCGATGAGATAGCGGTCGCCGTCCTTGCGGAATTTGGCGGGGCTGATGGTGCGCATCACCTTCATGCCGTTGGCCTTGCTGCCGCGCAGCGTACCGTAGGGAAGTGACACACGCTGTGCCTTCACCCAGTCCTTAGCCTCATATCCGGGAAGAGTCCAGTCGCCGAGCTCCTTGCGGGCATCGTACACCTCGCCGTCATACTCATTGTTGCTTCTGATAGGTCCGGCTGCGGTAAGATCCCACTTCTCGTCGCTGTTGATACGCTGTGTCGTACCGTCAGTATATTCGATGATGAGGTTCATGCGCATCTTGGGATAGCCGAAGGTGGGTATCTTGTAGGGCTTGAAATTCTGGCGCATGGTGTAGAAGCGTCCGTTGCCGAGTGCCACACCGATGGCATTGGCCTCACCGTTGCCGCGCAGCATGTCGGTCACGTCATGAGAATTGTAAAGCACCGTGCGGCGATAATCGGTCGGCGCGGGGCTGAGCACCTCGTCGCCTACCTTCTCGCCGTTGATATACAGTTCGTGCAGTCCGAGACCCGATATATGGGCAGTGGCACGCTTGATTTCCTTGGGCTGAGTGTTGAACTCGGTGCGCAGATATCGTGAACTCATGCGGCTGTGCGAGTCCTCGACGTCCCATTCAAAGGGAGCGTCCCAGCCTATCCAGCGGCCACCCCATGAGGTCTCGCCGATGGGACCCATCCCCCACTCGGCCACCTCACTCCAGGGGCTCTCGCCCTTAGTGGTATTGACTTTTACCTTCCAGAAGCAACGCTGATTGCTCTTAAGTTTGCTACCCTCGTAGGGCACCCACACCGAGCGGTCGCTGCTCACCACTCCTGAATCCCAGATGTCAGCCTTGCCGTCAGCCAGATTTTCGGGCGACGAGGCCACAAGGATATGATAGGAGGTCTGCATCACGTCATGGTCAGGCGAAGTGATGATCCAGCCAAGACGCGGGTGCTGTGTCTCAAGGTTAAGCGGACGCTCCAGATTTTCAACGGTAAGCGAGCCGACGTTCACACGCGCACTCACTCCCAGAGCCACCAGCAGAGTGGCAAACATTAACGACAGTCGTTGCATGGTAGAAAGTAAATGATTGGTCAGAGTGTGTTAGGTTGTTATTTGGTTTCCAGCGACTTCTGATCCTTGCCGATATAGTTGGAATCAGAGTCGACGGCTATGAGCACGCGGTCATTGCCTGCTCCGTGACCTCCGTCATACTGGAAATGGGTTACCTTGCTGTCAAACTCGCCCACATAGTCGAGATGGCCGTCAGTCACGTCATACCACCACACGTTTTTCTTCTTTCCGCTGATCTTGCCGAGGTCGATATCCATAGGACGGTTAGTGTAGTTGTACACCAGCAGATAGTCATTGCCGCGGGTAGCGATAAGGCGGTCATAACGGGTCCCGTTTTCACCGGCGATAATCGACTGGTCGGGAACGCGCTCGAAGAAGGGGAAAGTAAGCATGAGGTTTTTCAGATGCTTCATCTGGTTGAAGCCGGGATCCTGCATACCTTCGTACCAGGTCTTTGTGGCTCCGTAACCGCCGGAATTGGCAACCTTGAGCATCTGCATGATGGAATTATGACCGTAGGTGTGGCCGAATGAGCCGCCGAATACGCTCCAGTAAGCATAACGGCGCACATCGGGAGCCTTCCACCAGGGCTGCGACGGATCGTGAAGGCCCTGAGGTATCTCCTCATAGCTCGGCTCAGCGTCGAGGATAGGCTTGCGCGGTTTCATGGCAAGACCGGCCTCTACATAACGCCAGTTATCCTCGGCCTTTGCAGCTTCGGCGGTATCGTCGCCGTCACCGCGGGTCTGGTCATAGCGGCGGTGACCGCTCTGGAACATGTTGAAATCAAGCCAGGGGGCATTGTGCCACCAGTTTATTGACGAAGTGCGGCCGAAAGGATGGAATGACATCAGGTGCTCTTTGTCGATACCCTTGATGGTAGTGGCAAGCGCCTCCCACTCCTGGGGATTGACGTCGCCACGGATGTCACCGCCCATAACCCAGATGATATTGGGCTTATCCTTGTAGCGGTTGGCAAGAAACTCGCCGTAAGCCTTGGCGTCGTCAACGCTCATGAGGCCCTGCTTAACGAGGCCGCCCCATATACACACCATGGCGATGTAGATGCCGTTTTTCTCGGCCTGGTCCACGATGTAGTCCATGTGGTCCCAGTAGCCGTAGACACCCTTCTTGTTTATATCGCTGAAGTCCCAGCCGTCGGGGTGGGAATACTGTCCGTAGAAGTTGATGGCGGGCACGCCGTTGATGGTCTGTATCTGAACCACATTATAGCCTGCGTCACGGCAGCCGTTGAGGTAATAGCTTGCCTCACTGCGGTCAAGACGTTCGGGCAGAAGCCAACCGGTCTCACCCATCCAGAAGAACGGAGTGCCGTCGGTATGCTGAAGATACGTGCCATTGTCTGACACCTGAAGTTTACCGTGATCCCACGGTTTTTTGTAAGTTTTCACGGGATCCTGCGCATACATGCCGGTAAACATGGCCATGAGCAGCGCTACAATTGCTAAACGTTTCATTGATATTGTGATTATTTTCCGATTAAGGTATAAGTCTGGCCGGCTTTTGTGGGCAGGTCATACAGATAAGTTTTTTTCAGTTCCACGGGATTGAGTTTTGCCTCGGGGTTGATGATCGGCTTCAGGCCTTCGGCCACATCAAAGAGGTGGTTGGCGTTCTCGCCCTTGGCAGTGCGCAGACCGGCGCCTTTCAGCGGAGTCAGCGAACGCAGACGGCAGTTGCCGCCGATTGTCGACGTGATTTCAAGACGCTCGATCTTACCGTCGTGCCACTTCATGTCGATTTCGAAGCCGCCGCGTGCACGCAGCCCCTTAACCTCGCCGTCGGGCCACACTGAAGGAAGCGCGGGCAGGATATAGATAAATCCGTCGTGGCTCTGGAGAAGCATTTCGGCAATACCGGCCACACAACCGAAGTTACCGTCGATCTGGAACGGCGGATGAGCGTCGAAGAAGTTAGGATAAGTACCGCCTTTCTTCTTCTCGTTGCGCACGAGGTTCAACTGATCGGTGATCAGCTTGTAGGCATGGTCGCCGTCGAGCATACGTGCCCAGAGGCACACCTTCCAGCCCATGCTCCAGCCGGTCGAGGGATCGCCGCGGTGAATGAGTGAGGTGCGGGCGGCGTCAAATAGCTCGGGAGTGCGGTAGGGAGATATCTGGGCCGAGGGATATACACCGTAAAGGTGAGATACATGACGGTGGTTGTCCTCGGGATTGTCCCAGTCATACATCCACTCCTGGAGCTGACCCCAGTGACCCACCTGCATGGGAGCCATCTCACCGAGACGCTTTGACAGGCGGTCGGCAAATTCATGGTCAGTATCGAGTATCTCCGAAGCGGCGATGACGGTGTTCCACAGCTCGGTCACAAGCTGATTGTCCATGGTACAGCCGGCCGAGGTGGTCGACTTGTGGTTGGCATGCGGATTTTCCGGTGAACTGCCGGGACACACTACAAGCCAGCCCTTGTCAGGCTCATATACCATCGTGGCGTCGTAAAATTCAGCGGCACCCTTGATGATAGGATAAACCTCGCGGAGGAAATCGATGTCACCGGTGTACAGATAATGCTCCCACAGATGACGGCTCAGCCATGCGCCACCGCCTACCCACATGCCCGAAGGAGCATTGTCGATAGCGCCGGTCACACGCCATGCGTCGGTATTGTGATGGAGCACCCATCCGGGAGCGTCATACATGATCTTGGCGGTCTCGGCGCCTGTGGTCGAAACCTCCTTTATAAGGTTGAAGAGCGGGCCGTTGAGTTCACTCAGATTGGTGACCTCCGAGGGCCAGTAATTCATTTCAAGATTGATGTTGCAGGTATATTTGCTGTCCCACGACGGGAAGAGCTTGTCGTTCCATATACCCTGAAGATTGGCGGGCTGACCGCCGGGCTGCGAACAGCTGATGAGCAGATAACGGCCAAACTTGTAGTAAGTCGCCACAAGGTGATTGTCATGAGTGTCCTTGAAGCGCTCTATGCGCAGGTCGGTAGGCACGTCAGGATACTTGTTTTCACCGAGATAAAGGTCGCTTGTACCGACCTGGCGCATGTACTCGTCGACATGAGCCTTCTTGGCCTCGGCATAGGGACGCTTGATGGCGGCTTCGAGAGGAGCCTTAGCGCGGGCTACATGATCGCCCGAAATATCCTTATAATTGTTGAAGTTGGTACCTATCGAAGTGTACAGCGTGGCTTCATCGGCACCCTCCACGCTGAGCACGCCGTCGCGCGAGGTCAGGCGACCTCCCTTGTGGGTAGCGGTAGTGCGGCCCTGAAACTCCACCTTACCCTTGAGCCCCTCATGCTGCGAGGTCACGCCGCTCAGGGTGATGTCATTGCCCTCCGATGTGATCACCACATCCTGATGGGGCGAAGTGTGGACCGCATTGAAAGTCACCATGCCGGGTTTATCGGCGGTAATGCGTGTCACCACCACCTGATCGGGGAGCGACACGAACGACTCGCGCTTATAGTTGACACCATCGACATTGTAGGTGACCACCGTGCGGGCCGAGTCGAGACTGAGCTCGCGGTAATAGTCGGTGTAACGCGCATGACCGGGGAAGCTGATGCGCAACTCGCCAAACGACTGGTAAGGCATACCCTGATTGGTAGGCGACTTCACATGAGCGGTACACATGTCCTGCGCCTCGCGGTATTTACCCTCCCAGATAAGCTGGCGGATTTTGGGAATCCACTCCTTGGCCTCAGGATTGGCATTATTGTTGGGCTGGCCGGCCCATATAGTCTCTTCGTTGAGTTGTATCTGTTCGGTAGCGGGGTTTCCGTATACCATAGCGCCGAGACGTCCGTTGCCGAGCGGGAGCGCTTCAGTCCACACCTGGGCAGGAGCGTCATACCAAAGTTTGTATTCTTCGGCGGTCATCGATACCGGCAGCAAGCACACAGCCCCAAGCAAAAGTCCTTTAAACATTGCAGTTGTCATGGTTGGTTTTCGGTTATAATTTTAGATAGTAGCAAAGATAATGAAAATAATTGACAATTCGGCCAATAAGTTTTACAAAAAGACATCCCATA
>CAZIPQ010000014.1:19681-28592 GCA_964541165.1 uncultured Muribaculum sp. | reverse complement strand
AACACCCTCAAGCCCGCTACCGTAGAGACAGGTGCTGAAGTACGTGTACCCCTCTTCTGCGAGACCGGCGACAAAGTACGCATCGACACACGCGACGGCTCGTATGTAGAGCGCGTTGAGCGTGCCGCCAAGTAAATAGGGCGACAGGCTTTCAGCCACCAATCCCATACAAAACGAGCACAATAGCGCTAACAAGCGGTTGTGTTCGTTTGTTATTTAAATAAACTCATCACTGTATTATGAAAAAGATTATCGACCGGCTGTATTATGTGGGTGCCAATGACCGCACCACCCACCGTTTCGAAGCCCAGTGGCCCCTGCCGCTCGGCGTCAGCTATAATTCATATTTCGTAAAAGGCTCAACCAAGACCGCGCTTATCGACGCCATAGAGCTGAGCGAAATAGAGATCCTGCAAGAAAACATCCGCGAGATCATCGGCACCGACGCTCCCGACTATCTCATCATAAACCACATGGAGCCCGACCACTCGGGAGCAATGGCAGCACTGCACCGCATATTCCCCGACATGGTGTTTGTCGGCAACAGCAAGACCCTCGATATGCTCAAAGGTTTCTACGGAGTAACCGGCGAACGCACCCTGGCAATCGAAGACAACAGCACTCTCGATCTCGGCGACCTCACACTCTCGTTCCGCTTCATCCCCATGGTACACTGGCCCGAGACAATGACCACCTACTGTCCCGAGATGAAAGTGCTTTTCTCAGGCGACGCCTTCGGATGCTTCGGCGCACTCAACGGAGCCGTTATCGACAAGGATATGGACATCGAGCCTTACATTCCCGAGATGTACCGCTATTATTCCAACATCGTAGGTAAATACGGGCCGTTTGTACAGAAAGCCATCGCCAAGCATGCCGATATACCCATCGAATACGTATGTACGACCCACGGACCGGTATGGCACGAACAGATCAAGCGCGTCGTAGGCATCTATGACCGTCTGAGCCGCTATGAGGGCGAGACAGGCGTAACCGTAGTGTACGGCTCGATGTACGGCAACACCGCACGCATGGCGGAAGCCGTCGCATCGCGTCTGGCCGAGCGCGGAATAAAGCAGATACGTATCCACAATGCCGCTCATTCGCACCTGTCGTATATCCTCGCCGACATATTCCGTTTCAACGGTCTTATCATAGGCGCCCCCACCTACTCCAACTCTCTGTTCCCGCCGGTTGAGAACGTACTTATGGCCATAAAGAACCGTGAGTTGAAAAACCGTGTTGTCGGTGCTTTCGGTACCCACAGCTGGGCTCCGGCAGGACTCAAGCGCATCACCGCCATGCTCGACGAGTGCAAGCTGCTCAACCCCGACCTTCCCGCCGCCCAGGGCAAGCATGCTCCCGACGAAACGGCTCTGCAGCAGTGCCGTGATCTGGCCGATGCCATGGCTGACAAATTACTTGCCTCAAAATGACCCCTGAAATAGAGACTCACCCTTGGGAACCATTCATTCCCAAGGGTGCCAAAGTCCTTATAATGGGAACATTTCCGCCGGGCAATCACCGGTGGAGCATGGACTTCTATTATCCCAACCGCACCAACGACTTCTGGTTTATGATGGGGCTGATATTCCTCGGTGATAAATACGCCCTCTACAATCAGGAGGAGAAGCGTTTCAATCTGGAGGCTATAATAGAGCTGATGACTGAAAAGCGGATAGCGCTTAATGATACCGCCCGCAAGGTAAGACGACTCATGGGCAACGCTTCCGACAAGTTTCTGGAGATTCTCGAGCCGGTGCCGCTTTATGATCTGCTCTCCGAAATGCCTGATTGCCATACGGTAGCGACTACCGGCGAGAAAGCAGCCGGAGTGATTGCGGAACTTACCGGAACAGAAGTACCTAAGATGGGTACAATGGTCACTTCAGCCGACGGCCTGAATATATGGAGGATGCCCTCGACCAGCCGCGCCTATCCTCTCGCGCTTGAAAAGAAAGCCGGTTATTACCGCACCCTTTTTGAAGCCACGGGCATCCTGTAACGTGACCGTAAAAATTTGCAAAATGGGTTGCCTGATGACTGGAAACATCGTAACTTTGTGAAAACAATATATCCCCTAAATGCTCGACCTGATAACGCTGGCAATATTTGACCCGGCCGACATAATGATGAAATTCCTTACCGCCGACGGCGCCACTGTCTACTGGATGGTGTTTGCGTTTATGGTGATAGAGAGTTCGTTCATCCCCTTTCCGTCGGAGGTAATCGTACCTCCGGCTGCCTATCTGGCGTGTACACGCGGCGATGTCAACATCATTGCCATTGTAGTTGTAGCTACATTCGGTGCTATCGCAGGCGCTCTTATCAACTACTATCTGTCAGTATGGATAGGACGTCCGATAGTATATAAGTTTGCCAACAGCCGTTTCGGCCATGCCTGCCTCATCGACGAGGCAAAGGTAAGACATGCCGAGGAATATTTTGACCGGCACGGAGCCATATCCACATTCATTGGGCGCCTTATTCCGGCCGTGCGTCAGCTGATCTCCATTCCTGCAGGTCTTGCCCGGATGAATATCTGGAAATTCATAATTTTCACCGGACTCGGCGCTCTGGTATGGAACTGCGTGCTTGGCGCCCTGGGCTACTGGCTCGGAACGATGGTACCTCAGGAGCAGCTTTATGCAAAGGTAGAGCAATACAACGACTACCTGACCTACATCGGTCTGGCTATCGGTGTGGTCTGCGTGGCCTTCATCCTCTGGAACGCGTTCAAGCCCCGTCCCGACTCCAGCAAATCATGACCGAAACATTCCCAATCTCCTTATAAACACAACCTTTATTATGCCACAAGTTGCACCTTCAATATTAGCCGCCGATTTCGGTAATCTTGACCGCGAGATAGCGATGATCAACACCAGCGAGGCATCGATGATCCACATCGATGTCATGGACGGTGTGTTTGTTC
Organism: uncultured Muribaculum sp.; assembly: GCA_964541165.1. Classification (GTDB taxonomy): domain Bacteria; phylum Bacteroidota; class Bacteroidia; order Bacteroidales; family Muribaculaceae; genus Muribaculum. The sequence goes on along the minus strand of CAZIPQ010000014.1, from coordinate 25,660 downwards.
CCAACATCTCATTCGGCTTTCCTGTCATTGAGGCAGTGGCCCGCAAGGCCGAGAAGCCGCTTGACGTCCACCTGATGATTGTCGATCCGCAACGCTATGTCAATGCCGTGCGCGACTGCGGAGCGGCCTTGATGAATGTGCACTGGGAGGCATGTACCCACCTTCACCGCACTATCGAAGAGATAAAGAGTGCCGGAATGAAAGCTGCCGTCACTCTCAATCCGTCGACACCGGTCGAATTTCTTACCGATGTTATCGCCGATCTCGACATGGTGCTGCTGATGTCGGTCAACCCCGGCTTCGGAGGCCAGCGATTTATCGAACGCACGCTTGACAAGATCAGGCGCCTGCGTCACATGATCGACGACAGCGGCTCAAAAGCCCTGATCGAAGTTGACGGAGGCGTCAACCTGAACACAGGGAAGCAACTTGCAGAAGCCGGCGCTGACATACTGGTGGCAGGAAGCTACGTATTCAAAGCTGCCGATCCCCATAAAGCCATCAGCGATCTATGTCGCCTGTAAGCTGCATTACGGTAGATAATCATCTCACCTCTAACACTGACATACGTTTTATCTGTATATGACCGATAATTTTGATCCCGACGCACTTGACCGCGAATACGAGCGTCGCTGGGCACAACATAAGACTGACTCCGACACCGGAGCTCCCGCACCCCGCAAAGACAGCGGGAAGAAAGGGAACAGGATGCCGCGTACGGCCAAAACCAACTCCGTACTGAAATTCATCCGCGATCCCCGCACCCGCCTTTTCTCCGGCGTGGCCTTGCTCTGCTGGGCCACATATCTGCTTGTCGCATCCATATCGTTTTTCACTACCGGAGCCGATGACCAGAGCGCTACCATGCACCGCAGCATCAGCGAGATGGCTGAAAATCCCGAGGGAGTAAGCAATCTGGGAGGAGCGGTAGGCGCGTTCCTGTCCCACAACTTCATCACCAACGGCCTCGGCATAGGCTCACTTGTCCTCATAGCCTACTTCTTCATGCTCGGCTGGCGACTGCTCGACCGCCGCAAAATCAACTTCTGGGGACTCACGATGCGCAGCCTTATCGATGCCATCGCACTGTCTATGGTAGCGGGATACGTTGCGCTGGAGACAGGCGTCAACTCATGGCTGCAATGGGGAGGTGTCCACGGTTACGAGATCAATGAATATCTTATCAGGGTGATAGGCCAGATAGGCGCCCTGCTTGTCAATATACTGCTCATAGCCCTCGTGGCTGCGATTTACCTCAACGAGCTGCGTATTCTCTATGTAGCCTACCGCAAGCGCGTGCGTGCCTACAAAGCCAAGCTTGAGGCTGAGCGTCAGGCCCGCGAGGAACGACGCCGTATGATGGAGGAACAGATGAAGCAGAGTGACCGTGAGATCGCCGGACAGCCCGAAGAAGAAACAGAGGGTACTGACGCACCTGCCTATGATCCGTACGCTCCGTCAGGCGTGCAGCCGATTATCGTCGACTTTGACAGCGACACTTTCGATGAGAACGATGCCGAGGAGCCGGAAATACCGACTCACTATACGGCACCACGAAGCGAGGAGCCCGCAGCAGTAAAAGAGCCGGAGAAACAGCCCGAAGAGCCTTCTCACGAGGATATCCCGGAAGAAGAACCGGAGCCTCAGGAGACAGTTTATCCGGACACCTATTACCCGGAGCAGGAACTGCAGGATGAAGAACCGGAAGATGAGACCGGGGCTGACAAAATTTCGGCCGAACCGGAGATGAAGGTCAATATCAACGAAATCGAGGAGGCCACCACTATCCTCGACATTCCCTACGACCCAACTGCCGACCTGCCGCATTATCACTTCCCTTCGATCGAACTGCTTCGCGACATCAGTGTAAAGACCGACTGCGTCGATGAGACGGAGATGGAGGAGAACAAGAACCGCATCACCGAAACTCTCCGCAACTACCGCATCAATATATCGAAGATTGAAGCTACCGTAGGTCCTACGGTGACACTTTACGAAATCGTCCCGGCCGAAGGCGTGCGTATCGCCCAGATCAAGCGTCTGGAGGATGACATCGCACTGAGCCTTGCCGCCCTCGGCATCCGCATCATCGCTCCTATTCCGGGACGTGGCACCATCGGTATCGAGGTTCCGAACAAAGAGCCGCAGATGGTACCTATCCGCTCGATAATTGGCTCCAAGGCATTCCAGGAGTGTAAGTACGAGCTGCCTATGGCTTTCGGATCAACAATCTCCAAGGAGGTGTTCATCAAGGATCTTGCATCAGTTCCGCACCTGCTTGTGGCAGGTGCCACCGGCCAGGGTAAATCGGTAGGTCTCAACACCATCATCACTTCCCTGCTCTACAAGAAGCACCCGTCGGAGCTGAAGTTTGTGCTTATCGACCCGAAAACCGTAGAGTTCGCGCTCTACTCCAAGATCGAGCGGCACTATCTTGCCAAACTGCCCGACGAAGAAAATGCTATCGTATGCGATCCGACGAAGGTGGTCACCACTCTCAACTCACTGTGCGTCGAGATGGAGAACCGCTTCAAGCTCTTTAACGAAGCCGAGGAACGCAATCTCCTCGATTACAATAATAAATTCATTTCCCGTCGCCTAAATCCGGAGAAAGGACATCAGTATCTGCCCTATATCGTGGTGATCATTGATGAGTTTGCCGACCTTATAATGGTAGCCGGCAAAGAGGTCGAGAAACCGGTTGCACGACTGGCTCAGAAGGGACGTGCGGCAGGCATACATATAATTCTGGCCACCCAGCGTCCGTCAACCGATGTGATTACCGGTATGATCAAGGCCAATTTCCCGGGCCGAGTAGCTTTCCGAGTGATGCAGATGGTCGACAGCCGTACCATACTCGACCGTCCGGGAGCCAACCAGCTTATCGGAAAGGGCGACATGCTTATCTCGCTCGGCGGAGAGGTCACACGAGTCCAGTGTGCGTTTATCAGCACCGATGAGGTGGTGAGCATCTGTAATGCCGTCAGTGAGCAACGTGGCTATCCCGAGGCTTACGAGCTGCCGGAATATATCGCCGACGGCGACAACAGCTTGGCATCGATGGGCAATGTCAATGACCGCGACTCGCTCTTCGAGGAAGCAGCCAGATTTACCGTCGCCTCCGGCACCGCATCGACTTCATCGCTGCAGCGCCGCTATCAGATAGGCTATAACCGTGCAGGACGAATTATGGACCAGCTTGAGGCAGCCGGCATAGTAGGCCCCGCTTCAGGCGCTAAACCCCGCAGTGTGCTTATGGATTCACTCCAGCTCGAGCGCCTGCTTGAACTTCCTGATCTATGACAAGGTTATATATAATACTGACAGTACTGATGGCATTCGGGCTACCCGTGACAGCCGAGACTATGTCGGGGCGCCAGATCGTAGACCGGATGGCCGAGAAGATCAGCAAGTCAAAGGCCGTGACAGTAAATTATACCGCCACATCGCCCGACGGCAACACTGACGGCTCAATTACCATAAAGGGGGATCGGTTCTATCTGAAATCGGCGCCCATGACCATCTGGTATGACGGACGCACTCAGTGGACCTATTCGCCATCGGCAGGTGAAGTCAACATTACCGAACCGACACCCGACGAGCTTGCGCAGATCAATCCGCTGGTCATCATCAGTACGTTGCGCAATTCCTACGAAGCCCGCACACTTACAGCTCCGAAGGGATCGCTCAGGGTAGAGCTTACTCCGCGTGATAAAAAGAACGCCGACATCACCAAGGCGGTCATCACCGTCAATCAGGCCACGATGCTGCCGCGCGACATAACCCTTGACATGCGGTCAGGCACTCCGCTGAAACTAACCGTAAATTCAGCCGACACGACAACCGACTACCCTATCACCACTTTCACCTTCACCAAGGCAAAGTGCCCTCAGGCGGAGGTGATAGACCTGAGATAAATAAACTGAATATTGTTAACTCTTAAATATTACACAACATGACACCGGAAACTACCAAATGTCTTATCATCGGCTCAGGCCCTGCCGGCTATACTGCCGCAGTGTATGCCTCACGCGCTAACAATCAGCCTATCCTTTACGAAGGTCTGCAGCCCGGCGGCCAGCTTACCACTACATCGGAGGTTGAGAACTTCCCCGGCTATCCTGACGGAGTAATGGGCTCACAGCTCATGGAAGATCTGCGTGCACAGGCTCTCCGCTTCGGTGCCGACTGCCGTGCCGGATATATAAAGAGTGTTGACTTCAGCAAGCGCCCGTTTGTATGCGTGGCTGACGATGATACCGTAATAGAGGCCCAGACTGTTATCATAGCCACAGGCGCTTCAGCCCGCTACCTCGGTCTGGAGGATGAAAAGACTTTCATGGGCATGGGAGTCAGTGCCTGCGCCACTTGCGACGGCTTCTTCTATCGTGGCCGCACAGTTGCAGTGGTTGGTGGCGGCGATACCGCCTGCGAAGAGGCATTCTATCTCAGCAACCTCGCCAAGAAGGTATATCTGATCGTACGCAAGAATTATCTGCGCGCCTCAAAGGTGATGCAGGACCGCGTATTCAACAAAGACAACATCGAGATCCTCTTCAACACCAATACGGAAGGCCTTATCGGCAAGGAGTTTGTCGAGGGCGCACGCCTTGTCGAGTATGTCGGCACAGAGCATGAGCGTCACTTCGAGATACCTATCGACGGTTTCTTCCTCGCTATCGGCCACAAGCCCAACACCGACATATTCCGCGGCCAGGTTAACCTTGACAACGAGGGCTATGTAATGCTTTACAACAATACTCAGGCCACCAACGTGCCTGGTGTGTTCGCAGCCGGTGACGTTGCCGATCCCCGCTATCAGCAGGCCATCTCAGCTGCCGGAACAGGCTGCCGCGCCGCTCTCGATGCTGAAAAGTTCCTTATCGAGACCGATGCCTGATAATTGACAGAAGATCCACCCATACACTGACGAAAGTACACGGAATTCTCACGAATTTTGTGTACTTTTGCATTATATAACCAAAACATTTACCTTAACATGAAAAAGATTTTCCAGTGCGCAGCCATGTTTGTGATGGTTGTGGCATGTACTCTTCAGGCTATCGCCGCGCCGACACCCAAGACTCCCCTTATCGTGGCTCAGGACGGTACAGGCGACTTCACCACCATTCAGGAAGCCATTTATGCCGTGCGTGACTATACACCCGTGCCCATCACCATAATCATAAAACCGGGTACCTATCATGAGAAGGTAGTCATCCCGTCATGGAAATGCGATATTACCCTCAAGGGTTCCGGTGCCGACAACACCATAATCACATGGGGCGAGGCAGCCGGCATGCCTCAGGTATTCTACGGACAGGAAATCCAGAAGATGGGCACATTCCGCACCCACACCATGCTTGTCGGCGGCAATGACATCACCATCGAGGATCTGACGATCGAGAACTCGGCAGGACGTATCGGACAGGCTGTCGCACTGCACACCGAGGGAACCCGTATAATCGTGCGCCGCTGCCGCCTGCTCGGCAATCAGGACACTGTGTTCACCGGCAATACCGAAAGCTATGTCTACTTCGATGAATGTTACATTACCGGAACCACCGACTATATCTTCGGCCCCGCTACATGCTGGTTTGAGAAATGCCAGATACATTCGCTGATCAACTCATTCATCACCGCAGCTTCTACATCGCAGTCACGCCGCTTCGGCTACGTATTCAACGAGTGTACGGTAAGCTGCGACAAGGAGGCCACTCAGATCTACCTCGGCCGTCCGTGGCGTGCTTATGCCGCAGTAGTGTTCATGCACTGCTATCTGCCCGAACAGATACGTGTCGAGGGATGGCAGAACTGGGGTAATCCCGACAACGAAGTAACTGCCCGATACGCTGAATTTGAGTGTACCGGTCCCGGTGCCGACCGTTCAGGTCGCGTAAAATGGTGCCGCGAACTCACTCCCAACGAAGCCTCCTACTACACCCGCGACAACGTCCTCGCAGGCAACTGGTGGCAGCG